>CBFHJN010000073.1:0-12535 GCA_965655805.1 Flavobacteriaceae bacterium | reverse complement strand
ATGGTTATTATTTATGTAGTCAATAATTGCGTTTTTGATATTGGCATACCAAGGCATTTCTATGGGTTCATTTCCGTTAAATCCAGCATAGGAGAATAAATAGGATTTTCTTTCTAAATTTAAATTATCGACTGTTTCTTTCCATATGGAACCAGGCGTTGCAAATCCAGGTAAATAGAAAATTGGTTTTCCTTCTCCCAGTGTTTCTACAATGATAGGGTTGGGTTTTGTTGTTTCGATTACATAAGTTCTACTGTTTATTCCGAAGCTCGTTGTTGAGCTTATAGTAAAAGCTAACAGGATGATACTTATTATTAATTTTTTCATAATACTATTATTTTTAATTGTTTATACCTCTTTGATTAAAAAAATAGTATTTGTTACACTTTAATTTTTTTTTTTTTTGATTTTGTTTGATGGACGTTTTTTTCAATGCATAGTGCCGATATAACGCGCTATCATTTTTTATGTTCCACGTCAGGGGATAAGCGAAGTTAGTCCTTGCGTATTTTAAATTCAAGTTGCCTATTGATATTCACCTTATGCCTTATAATAAGGGGTTGTATTCTAAAATTTTAAATCATTCCATCATAAATTTTTCAATAACAGCTTTTTCCGTGTTAAAATCTGTGCCATAGAATAAAACAAATTCCACATCAATTCCACCTCCAAAAAAACCATCTTTTAGTTTAACAAAGAGTTTTTCTAAATACATTTTATGATTATTAACAATCACATAAATCCGATACATTTGGACTTTAGTTTGGGTTAAATAAAAATTTAAATCGTTGGTGGCTGCCAATTGAAATGTTAATAAGTTAGGTTCAGAATTTACCAACTTCATTCCATACGCCATTTTTTCCTGCAAACCTGTAAGTGGCTTTTTAATGCCGTTTTCTGTGTAAAGAATTCTATATTCGTCTATGGGCTGTTCTGTATTTATGTGTGTACCTTTTAAATTTACATCATATACATAGGTATTGTGATTGTTGCTATGTTGAATATAGAACAAACGCGTATCTGTATTTTCTGGGTTAGGATAACCAACTTGTGCGATACTGATGAAGTGGCTCAGGCAAATTAAACAGATGGATAGGGTAAATTTCATTTGGATGGGGTTTAGAGTTGTTGTTCAATAAAATTCGTGCGATTACATTAAATATAACACTCAATTATTAAAAAAGATGGCTCATTAAAGTTAAATATTGTTTGATATGAAACTAATAAATAAATCACCAGCAAGTTTAAATATTCGAAAATATGCTAAAGTTGTTTTGACTTTATTACTTTTAAGAATTCAAAATAGCCTATGGAACAACTCAACGAATTTATTGCCGAATTTGCCTCCTTTGCCTGGGGTTTACCTTTATTAATTTTATTGATTGGTGGTGGTTTTTATTTGCTTATTTTATCTCGTTTTTTACCATTTCGGTTTTTTGGTCATGCCATTAAAGTGCTTCGTGGGAAATATGATAATCCAGATGATCCAGGTGAAATTAGTCATTTTCAAGCTCTAACAACCGCTTTGTCGTCCACTATTGGTATGGGAAATATTGCAGGTGTTGCGGTTGCCATTTCCATTGGTGGTCCAGGTGCGGTTTTTTGGATGTGGGTAAGTGCTGTGATTGGGATGTCGACTAAATTTTTTACATCTACATTGGCTATCATGTATCGTGGTCGTGATAGTGCTGGCGATTTGCAAGGTGGTCCTATGTATTTTATTATGGAAGGTTTGGGTAAATCCTGGAAGCCATTAGCAATATTTTTTAGTGTTTGCGGCTTGGTTGGTGCCTTACCGGTTTTTAATGTGAATCAATTAACCCAAGCTATTAATGATATTTTATTACGGCCGAATGGAGTGGAAGTAGGCTTCACCTCCAATTTAATAGTTGGTATTGTTTTAGTTATTATTACCTCTATTGTTATTTTAGGTGGCTTGAACAGAATTAGTAAAACGGCTTCCAAATTGGTGCCAGCTATGGTGCTTTTGTATTTTGTTTCAGTTATCATAATTTTAACGGTTAACTATGAAGTGGTTCCAAAATATTTAGGTTTGATTTTCACAGATGCTTTTAATGCGAGTTTCTATAAAGGCGATACCTTTTTAGGAGGTGTAATAGGCGGTTTAATGTTGTTAGGTATTCGTCGTGGTGCGTTTTCTAATGAAGCTGGAATTGGAACTGCTCCAATGGCTCATGGAGCGGCAAAAACATCGGAACCCGTTCGTGAAGGTTTAGTAGCCATGCTTGGACCAGCTATTGATACCTTGGTGGTTTGTACCTTGACGGCTTTGGCTATTTTGGTTACTGGTGTTTGGCAAACCACAGATGCCAATGGTGTGAGTTTAACGGCTTCGGCTTTTGGAAATGCCATGCCAGGATTCGGTAAATATTTACTATTGATTTGTATTGCGGTTTTTAGTATTTCCTCGTTATTTTCATATTCCTACTATGGTAGTAAATGTTTATCCTTTTTAATTGGTGCGCACAATAAACACTATTATAATTATATGTATATCGTGAGTATTATTTTAGGCGCTACTACATCATTAAGCATGATGATAAACCTCATTGATGGCTTTTTTGCGCTCATGGCTTTTCCAACTATGTTTACAACACTCATGCTAGCACCTCGTGTGATTAAAGAAATTAAGGCGTATAAACAACGAACGTTTTCTTAATAAGAAAAGCCACAATTTAGAGATTGTGGCTTTTTTCTTTTACTCATTTAAATTAAAAGGGATACTAATATTTAATTTTTCTTAAACAAGATTTTTTCGTTCGTATACTGAAATGCTTCATCTAAAAATGCCATCATTAATGGCCAATCGGCATTATCCTCATAATTGTTTTTGTATTGTTTGGATGTGGTAATTAACAATTTGTTGCCTTCTATAGTTGCTGTGCTAATAAACGCACCTGTTTTGTTATCTACATTTTTATTGAGTTTGTCTAATCCTGAAACTGAATAACCTTCTGGAATATTTAGTGTGAAATTATAATTATAGCTTCTTGGGTAATTCATATGAATATTTTCTACGCGTGTACGTTCTTCATCAGATAAATCTACTTGACCACCAATTAACTTTCCAATTTCCATAATGTAATTTGGACCTGCTTTTTTGATAAGCGCATCTTTAGCAGTAAACGTTTCGGTGAAGGTAAACGGATCTTCAAAAGCATAGCGACCTAATTCCTTAATATTGTAGGTGTAATCAGATATTTCGGCAATACCATATTCATTTTGTGCAATGGCAGTAAACTCTTCTTTTTGGTTTACCTGTAATTTTTCAATTACGGCATCTAATTGATTTCCAATTTTATCACGTTTGCTTTTTCGCACTAATTCCAAAAATGATTCTGTTTGAAATTTCTCATAATCTTCATGTACATAATCGCTAAAAATCAACCTTTCGAATTGTTGGTCTTTTTTTTCATGTCCAAAATACTTTACGTCACTCGTTATTTCAAGCGTATCAAAATCTTCCGAAATGGTCACCGAAAAGTTCTTTTCTGTTTTGTTGTCATTAAAAGTACTCATAGGAATATCGGTACGTTCAATATAATCTAAATCCCATCGTTTTACAGGTGTCATGGCATATGCAGTCGTGCCTTCGGTAAGTGGATCGAACGTATTTATGGTTGTGTGTGGTCCAAAAAGTGTGATGTATAATGGTGGTTCAGTGTGTGTTCTTATCACCATATTTAGGTTTTTTCTGATTAATAAATCATCTAAAGAACCATCATAACGTTTTTTACTTAATAAAATATCATACTTCACTTTACTTTCTTTTAAAACAGCTATAAAGTGACGTATAAAATAGATATCAGTATTAAAACTTCGAGCATCATCACTATAAACGCCATAGGGATAGTCAATAATTCCAGCCTGATCTACAACAATAGCTTCTACAAAACGGGTTAGGTAAAAATGACGCATATAATAAAATACGTCTGTTATTTTTTCTACATCACTACTAAATTCATGTTGTTTTATATAGCGTTCTTCGTATTTTAAATCGCCTCTAGGATAAACATAACGTTCATTAGCTTCCAATACTTCTTCAGCCGAAATAGTTTTTTTTATAATTTCTTCTTTCTCTGGAAGAAAAGCTATAGCATCATCTTCAAACTTTCCAGATCTGGCAAAATAAACCTGGAATTTATAGCAAGGCAATTCCACCAACGGGTAAAACCAACGCTCAAACTTGTGCTTTTCAATATCGGTAGCTATGAGCTCATAACGTCTGGTGTTATTTTTTTTGGCAGGAATTTCTGTTAATTCAGGTGCGCCATTGTAGGAATTAAAATTGATGAAAAAATCATTCTCGGTTTCAAAATAGAGTTTGTAATCCATAATAGGATACTCTTCACCCAAGGTTTGCTCCACAGGCTCAAAACCGAAAGCATAAACAGACTTAAAGGGCTCAATGCTGTAATAAAAGAAGTCTAAAATATCACCAACTTCTAAATTAGAAATCGCAATTTTGGTTTCACCATCTACTTCCACAGCTTCTTCATCTATGTTAATAATGGTTTCTGTTCCATCTGGTTTAATAATTTTTAATCCAACTATAGCATGCGAGGCATTATAGCCAGAATATCCCTTGGATGAACTGAATCGTTTTTGAAAGGTAAAGGTTGAAAACTCGGTAACGGAAGCTTGATCTAACAATTTAATACGCTTACGAAGTGATGATTTATAATCGACGCTTTTACCAAATTTATGAAAGTCGTAATTCTCATTTTTATAAATTACCACAGCCGATTCATTTTGCCATTTTTCAGGAATTTCTACGGCATTTTTAAAGGCATCTGTTTCTCCCCAAAAAAAATCTTGGGCTTCTAATTCTAATTTGGATTGAGAGAAAAATAAGGATGTGTATGCTAAAGAGCATAGGAGCAGGTATTTTATTTTCATGCGTTTCTTAATGTTTGGTTAGCGTGATTTGTTCGTTATAAATGGTGTTGAGGTTTTTTATAAATTCATTCCATTCTGTAAAATCCGTTTTATGAATCACACTTTCCGTAATTTCAAAATTCTTTTTATACACAATGGTGTTATCCGTTTTTGAAAAAGAAACCGTTAAGTTGTATTTTTCACTGGAAAGCGCCAAATTTTTTGGCAAATTTCCAATGCTATAACCATCTGGAATTTTTAGGGTAGTGGTAGATTCTAGGTGCTTTTTATAGTCGAAAACAAAATCGGTTTTACGCTTTTCAAAGTTGTAACCCGATAATTCCTTTTCCAAATCCAAATCAATATACATGGTATCATCAAACGATGAAACCGCATTATTAATAGCGATATTATAATCCATATGAATTGGAATATCCCGATTCGTTAAATCAGACGTTTCAATGGCATCTACCTTAATGTTAGAATCGCCTCCATTTAAATACCAGTTTAAAAATGTGTCTTTTTTATCGGTTTGCAATTGATTTAAATACTGCAACAAACTGGAGCGACTTTCGCCATTAAAGGTTTTAGATACAGTTCCAATTAACTGATCATCTTCTAGGCTTAAGTTGTATGTAGCGATTTCTTTATTGAAATTGGCCGTAGCCTTTGGAACTACATTTAAAATGAAGGTATCGCCATTTTCAATTAATACTTGTTTTCCTTGAATGCGATTGGCATACTCTTTATAGGCATTGAATTTTTCCGTGCCATCTAAATAAATCGGTTCACCATTATTGTAAATGGTACAAATCATATGGTTATCTACAGACAGGTTGGGAGTGGAGTAATCATAGGCAATGCGGTTGGTGCCAATCCAAGTTAGGCGTGCATCAAAATCTGCTAAAATAAGCATTTGTTTGGTTAAGTTTGCCATGCCTTTACAATCGCCATAGCGTTTATTAAAAACATTGATGGCTTCATCGGGTTTAAAACCAGCAATGCCATCTAAAAAAGCGATATATCGAATATTATCTTGAACCCAATAGTAAATATTTTTAATTTTTTCTTCGTCGCTGGTGGTGTTTTCGGTCAATTCAATAACCTTGGCTTGTAAATCGGTATTGTCATTTTCTAAACTATTTACCAAGGTTTTGTACCAGTTGTATAAATCTTGAGTGGATTCGAAAATGTTCGTTTTTACGTCATCATAAGTATATGATTTGGCTAGAATTAAAATATGCGGATAAATAAATGATGGTCCAGGCGCACTGGAATCGTCAAAAGTTGCAGCGACGTTTTGTAGTGTGAAGGTGTGAATTTTTTCGTCTATATTTTTGCTGTCAGCTATTGTTTTTTCAATGGGAACACCATTAAAATTCATTTCTTTCAATTCTAAATCCAGCCAATTTGGTATGTTTATAACAAACGTTTTTTCTAGGGTTGGATAATCATCGTTAAAGTATAAACTGGTAAAGTATTTAATGTCTTTATAGCGTTTAACAATCTCAATTTGGTATTTATAGCCTTTTAAAGGGAAATCTAAATCTGTGTATTTGACGCGTGAATCATTATGAAATAAATCATTACTCTTTATAGCTTCATCTTGAATATAAGCATCCGAATCTTTACCTGTTTTATATTTGATGTCAAAGGATTCAATTTCGGATTCGCCATCATACAATGCATACATCTGAATATCTGCTCTGGAATCTATGCTTATCAGATTTTGAGTAATTTTTTCTAAAACTTCTACTTTCTCTGTTCGCTTATTATATTCAAAAGTTATCTGGTAAGTCTCACTTTCTGAAGCAACATGATCATCTGGATAGGTTTCCTTTAAGGATTCAGCTAATTGGATTTCTTCAGGCGTAGGTTCGGTATTTTTTTGAGCGAAGGTAAAAAGAGAAAACGTACCAAAAAGTAGTAAAGATAGGAATTTATTTAGCATGATAGATTTTGAAAACTGCTAATATAGAAAATTATGTCGGTTTCAATATGATAAAAACACGTTTAGCAAAAGTAAGTTATGTGATTATAAAATAAATCTTAACTAATGATGGATGATTTAAATTGTTGCGGTGTAATCATCTCCATTTTTTTAAATTGACGGTTAAAATAACTGGTATTATTAAATCCAGACTTAAATGCAATTTCACTCATTCTAAAATCTGCATTGCTTTTTATTAGTTTTTTAGAAAATTTAATCTTTTCAGAATTAATATAATCTATAGGCGAAATGCCCAGTGTATTTTTGAATTTTTTATGAAAATGAGAAGTGCTCATACAGGCTTTTTTAGCTAATAAATCTACTGTAATATCTTTATTTGTCAGATTATTTTTAATGAATTTTATAACCATACCAATACGTGTGTCGTTAAAATAGGGATCATTTACTATATAGGATTTAGCGTTGGTTTGCAATAAACGCACAATTAATTCCTGAATCATGAGGTCTAATAATACATCTTTTGATGAGTTACTATTTGTAAAAGTATAAACGAGACGTTCAACCAAATGATTGACATCTGTATTATTAATTAAATGAGAGGCAACTTCATCAATTTGCCAAGTATTATTTTCGTTTTCAATAGCAACATGATAATTAAATTTTTCAACAACTTCAGCTATTTTAGATCCATCAATCCCTAAGGCCAAACACTGCGTTGGGTTATCTAAAGTTGCTAATGGAAAATCAATTATCATTTCTTTATTGGTTGGCATCACGACCGATTCACCCGGAAAAAAATCAAAAGCATTCATGCCTTCTAAATGCATAACTTTTTTACCCGTTAGCATACTTGCAATAATTGGAAAATCAAATTTTAATGACACTTGTTGCGCCATGGCGTGGGTTTCATAAATATTCAATTCGGCATATTCAGCATGATATGTCGTTCTATTCTCAACTAAAGTGGTGAGTTTTCGGTTCTTAATATGTTGATTTAATAATTGACTCATAAACAATATTACAAAAAAAATGGCTAGAAGTAGGTTAAAAAGTAGATATGTTCATGATTATGATAAATATGTTCAATTTGTTTCGGATTTGATAAAATAACTTTATAAAAATTATGTATTAGTCAGTTTAAACGTCAAAAATTTATCGATATGTTAATACTAGTAATAGTATGTAAAGTATTGAAATACAGGCTAATAATTTGTCTAACTAAAACTTAAAAAACAATGAGTTATTCTAAGCCAAAATTTAAGGATACCTATCACAATTTTATTAATGGAAAATTTGTCGCCCCAATTGGCGGTCAATATTTTGAAAACACATCACCAATTGATAATAGTTTAATAGCAAAATATCCACGCTCGCAAAAAGAAGATGTTGAACTTGCTTTAGACGCAGCAAATGCAGCCAAAGAAGCCTGGGGAAACACATCTGCAACCGAACGTTCGACCTTATTAAATAAAGTGGCAGATATTATTGAAGAGCATTTAGAGGAGTTTGCGTTAGTGGAAACCTGTGATAATGGAAAACCTATACGCGAAACCTTAAATGCAGATGTACCTTTAGCTATCGATCATTGGCGCTATTTTGCAGCCTGTATTCGCTCGGAAGAAGGTAGTGCAACCGAGTTAGATCAGAACACATTATCCATGAATATTAAAGAGCCATTAGGTGTAATTGGACAAATTATTCCATGGAATTTTCCATTATTAATGTTGTCTTGGAAATTACCTCCAGCTTTAGTAACAGGAAATTGTGTGGTTTTAAAACCAGCAGAGCAGACACCATCATCAGCAACCTTGCTAATGGAAAAAATAGCTCATGTATTTCCTCCAGGTGTTATTAATGTGGTACATGGTTTCGGACCAGAAGCTGGAAAACCATTAGCATCTAGCTCTAAAGTTGATAAGGTGGCCTTTACTGGAGAAACCACTACAGGGCAATTAATTATGCAATATGCCTCCAAAAATTTAAATCCTGTTACCATGGAATTGGGTGGTAAATCTCCAAATGTGTTTTTTAATTCTGTTATGGATCATGACGATGCGTATTTAGATAAAGCTATTGAAGGTGCTGTTCTATTCGCATTTAATCAAGGAGAAGTTTGCACATGTCCTTCACGAATTTTAGTACAAGAAGATATATATGAAGATTTTATGAAACGTGTTATTGAACGAACCAATGCCATCATTCAAGATAATCCGTACGATGTAAATACCATGGTAGGTGCGCAAGCTTCCAATGATCAATACGAAAAAATACAGTCCTATTTTAAAATTGGTATAGATGAAGGTGCGAAAGTACTAACAGGAGGAGAAGCCAATAAACTGGATGGCGATTTAGCTAACGGTTTTTATATTAAGCCAACTTTATTAGAGGGACACAACAAAATGCGTGTTTTTCAAGAAGAAATTTTTGGTCCTGTAGCTTGTGTAACTAAATTTAAAGATGAGGCCGAAGCTATAGAAATAGCCAATGATACACTATACGGACTAGGAGCAGGAGTTTGGACACGTGATGCACACCAATTATATCAAATACCAAGAGCTATAAAAGCAGGTCGTGTTTGGGTAAATTGTTACCATGCGTATCCTGCACATGCACCTTTTGGAGGATATAAAAAGTCAGGATTTGGTAGGGAAAATCATGTTATGATGCTCAACTATTATCGCCAGACAAAAAACATGCTAATTTCCTATGACAAGAATAAGTTAGGCTTCTTTTAAAAATTCAATTAATAGGGTAAAAGGCTGAATTATTTATAGTTCAGCCTTTTTAATATCTTTAATAGTATGAAACGAGTTGAAATAACAGATAAAGCGATAGCAGTTGTTAAACAATTAAAAGCAAAACATGGTGATTTAATTTTTCATCAGAGTGGTGGTTGTTGTGATGGTTCAGCTCCAATGATTTTTGAAAAAGATGATATGTATCTAGATGATAGCGATAAACATCTTGGAGATGTACAAGGCATTCCTTTTTATATGAATATTGATCAGTATGAATATTGGAAACACACCCATTTAACCGTAGATATTACAGAAGGTCGAGGCGCAAGCTTTTCATTGGAGATTCCTTTGGGACTTCGCTTTATAATTCACTCTAGATTATTAACCAAACAGGAAGAAGCATTTTTTAATTCTGAAAATTAAGTTATGAGTTACCAAGAGTTCTATAATGAAAGTGTACATAAGCCCGAAAAATTTTGGAAAGACCAAGCTAATCAACTCGATTGGTTTAATTTTCCAAAAACTATTTTATCGCAAGATCAACATAATTACACACAATGGTTTGAAGATGGAATCACTAACTTAAGTTATTTGTGCGTAGACAAGCACATTCAAGATGGTTTTGGAAATAAAAATGCTATCATTTACGATTCGCCAGTAACCAACACGAAACAAATAATAAGCTACAATACACTTCATGGTGAGGTCAGTAAATTAGCAGGAGGTATGCAGGCTTTAGGCTTGAAAAAAGGGGATACAGTTATCATTTATATGCCTATGATTCCGCAAGCTGTATTTGCTATGTTAGCATGCGTTAGAATTGGTGTTATTCATTCTGTAGTTTTTGGTGGTTTTGCACCTCATGAGTTAGCTATAAGAATAGATGATTGCTTACCTAAAGCGGTTATTACCGCTTCCAGTGGAATTGAAATAGATAGAATAATTCCCTATAAACCATTTGTAGATGAAGCTATAAGTCAAGCCAACAATAAGCCAAAACACGTTATTGTTTTTGATAGGAAATTAAAAGCCGAAATTCCATCTAAAGACTACGATATAGATTACGAAGAATTGGTTAAAAATGCGAAATCAGTTCCTGCTATTTCGCTGCCTTCAACACACCCTTCTTATATTCTTTATACTTCTGGGACAACCGGAACACCAAAAGGGATAATTCGAGATACAGGTGGTTACGCAACCGCTTTAAAGTTTTCTATGCGTTATGTGTATGGTGTTCATCCAGGAGATGTTTTTTGGGCTGCCAGTGATGTTGGTTGGGTTGTTGGACATAGCTATATTGTATATGCACCACTAATCAATAGAAATACAACCATTCTGTTCGAAGGTAAACCTATACGAACACCAGATGCTTCAACTTTTTGGCGTGTTATAAGCGAGCATCGTGTAAATGTGATGTTTACCGCACCAACCGCTATTCGGGCTATTAAAAAAGAGGATCCAAATGGGAAATTCATTAATCAGTTCGATTTATCCTGTTTAAAATATCAATTTTTAGCTGGTGAACGTTGTGACGTCGCAACCTTGCAATGGACTCAAAATCATTTACATGTGCCAGTCATAGACCACTGGTGGCAAACAGAAAGTGGTTGGCCTATGTTAGCAAACATGGTTGGTGTTGCTTTGGAGGATGTGAAACCAGGTTCGGCAACGTTTCCAGTTTGCGGTTATGATATTCGAATTTTAACCGAAGATGGTGAGCCAGCTCCAAATAGTACGGAAGGTTATGTAGCTGTTAAATTACCATTACCGCCTGGAACATTAATGAATCTCTGGGGAAATCCAGAGCGTTTCAAAAAAGGCTATCTTGAGCGTTTTCCTGGCTATTATTTTTCTGGTGATGGTGGTTATCAAGATGAGGATGGTTATATATTTATCACAGGTCGTGTAGACGATATTATTAACGTGGCAGGACATCGCTTATCTACAGCTGAAATGGAAGAAATTGTGGCTTCGCATCCAACTGTTGCAGAATGTGCTGTTTTTGGCGTTCATTGCGATTTAAAAGGACAAAAACCATTAGGATTGGTAGTATTGAAGTCAGGCAAGGTTTCTAAAAAGAGTGAAATTCAAAAAGAAATTATACAAGAAGTGCGCAAAGAAATTGGCGCTGTAGCTTCATTTAGAGATGTGCTAGTTGTAAATAGATTACCAAAAACACGAAGTGGTAAAATTCTTCGTAAATTGTTGCGTGATATTGCAGACGAATTACTTTATAATATACCATCAACCATAGATGATATTACCATTATAGATGAAATAAAAAACGAATATAAAATCCATCAAATAGGGATTCATAAATAAAATTAAACAAATAAATAATGAGTAACTACCACATTAAACATTTAGAAGAATACTATCAAATTTATAGAAAATCCATTCGTGAACCTGAAAATTTTTGGGAAGAAATTGCTGAAGAACATTTTTTATGGCGAAAAAAATGGGACAATGTATTGCGTTGGGATTTTTCAAAACCCGAAATCAAATGGTTTGAAGGTGCTGAATTAAATATCACTGAAAATTGTATTGACAGACATTTAGCAACACGAGGCGATAAAACAGCCATTTTATTTGATCCTGACAACACTGTTGCCATTAAACAAAACAAACAAACAACTGAATGGAACACCGAAGCGCATGTATTAAAATATTACAAAGCTTTAAAATCGTTTGGAGCGCCGGTGGATTTTATTCGCGATACCATGAATTTTAATCAATATCCGGTTATTGTGGTTCCAGCTTATCAGCAGATGAGCAAATCATTGATTTCAAAACTTGAAAACTATGTTGAAAATGGTGGTAACTTAGTTATGACCAGTCGTACAGGTCATCAAAACGAATTAGGACACTTGTGGCAAGCCCAACATGCCGAACCAATTTACAAATTAATTGGAGCCGAAATTGAGTTCTACGATTTACCTCGACCATT
>CBFHJN010000072.1:0-12703 GCA_965655805.1 Flavobacteriaceae bacterium | reverse complement strand
TTGTTGCCATTCCGCACGTTCGTGTTTGGCTATGACTAATTGTGCAATACGTTCGCCATTATTAATGGTAAACTCTTCATTTGAAAGGTTTACTAAAATAACACCAATTTCTCCGCGATAATCTGCATCTATAGTTCCAGGCGCATTTAAAACCGTAATTCCTTTTTTTGCTGCTAATCCGCTACGTGGACGCACTTGCGCTTCAATACCAACTGGTAACTCTATAAACAATCCGGTTCCAACAATACTGCGTTCTAAAGGTTTTAAGATTCGTGATTCTGATATATTAGCACGTAAATCCATTCCGGCTGAAGCAATGGTTTCGTAGTGTGGCAAATCATGAGTGGATTTATTGATGATTTTAATGGTCATATTATGATTTTAATAGTTGCTTAATTTCTTTTTGCTCAAACACGTAAATAATACCCAAAAATACTAAAACTAAAATAGTACTCATATAGTAGTTGGCATTAAATCCGTAATACGAGATTGAAGAGATTAGAGTTGCCAATACTAAATAGCTTCCAATTCTCTTGATATCATAAGGAACAGGATAGTGTTTTTTTCCTAATTGATATGAAACGAGCATCATACTACCATAAGCAGCTAATGTTGCCCAGGCGGATGCCATAAATCCTATTTTTGGAATCATTATATAGTTGAACGTAATGGTAATAATAGCTCCGAAAATGGAAATATACATACCAAATCGTGTTTTATCAGTGAGCTTGTACCAAATAGCTAAATTGAAATAGATACCTAAGCATAGGTTTGCCAAAAGTACAATCGGAACAATATCTATGGCAATCCAATAGGATTCATCTTGAACGAGGAGCATTTTAAACTGATCCAGAAAAGCAACGGTAAATACAAACATGAGGCTACCGCAAATAACGAAGTACTTCATGATTCTGGCATAGGTTTCTTTCGCATTCAATTCTTTGGCATGATTGAAAAAGAAGGGTTCAGCACCAAGCCTGAAAGCTTGAATAAAAATGGTCATAAAAACCGCAATTTTATAGCAACCGCTATAAGCTCCGTTTATAGATTTCCCCAACATTTCAGGCAACAACCATTTATCAAAATTTTCGTTGATTACATAAGCTAAACCAGCTACCATGATAGGCCAACCATATTGGATTAATTGCTTGAAAATAGTTTTACTAAACTGAAGTTTTGTTTTGAAGAAATAAGGTACTAATAATAACAATGTTGTAATACTGGCGCATAGATTAGCTATAAAAATATACTGTACCAAGTCGTTTGGATTGTAACCTGGAAAGTTAATTCCAAACTCCGGAATTGCCCACAGAAAGAAATAGTTTAAAATGACAAAAATTGTGACATTAGACAATTTTATTGCCGTAAATTTAATAGGTCTTCCAGTAGCCCTCAAATAGGCAAAAGGTGCAACTACCAGAGCATCTAGTACTAAAACGCCAATTAACAAATTGAAGTAGGTTTGGTTTAGACTCACCAAATTGGCCAGTTGTTCGTTAAAAATTACAACTGCAATAAAAAATAGAATAGTTGAAACCGTTAGACTAATTAATGTGGTTGAAAACACCTTGTCCTTCTCTTCGTGTTTTGTAAAAAATCTGAAAAAGGCCGTTTCCATTCCATACGTTAAAAGCACATTAAAAAAAGCCGCGTAAACGTAAAAGGTTGTATTATCCGAATAACTTGAGGTTTCTAATTTATCGGTTTGCAGGCGAACCAGAATAAGATTCATTAGTCTTGGCAGAACAGTTGCCAAACCATAAATTATTGTATCCTTGAAAAAGGTTTTTATAGTACCCAAGTTTCCATATTTGATGTGCTAAATATAAGGTTTTAATACAGGACTTGCAACGTGGCCATTATTCCAAAAATCATATTGTATTGAAGTAAATTTACAGTTCTTTTTTTATCATCTTATCAAATTTAAAATAAAAGCCCTGATCGCTTTCTATATACTTAATAACACAGGTATTCTCACCAAAATCAAATTGTTTTTTCTGTAATATTTTAGGTGAATTCCCATACTCCTCGCCATCACTATTACTCATAATTATATCCTCTTTCCGATTTTCTGGTGTTTGAATGGCTGCAAAATATCCCATTTTTCCGACTTCTATTTTAGCAGCGTAGCCCTTAAAATAAATACTATCAAAATGAGCAGTATTCATGTTTTCTGAAACAGACATATAAATATGATAGCCAGAACCTTCACCTGAAATATCTGAAATCCAACGTTGATACTGAATATCACTAATTATAAATGATGCCTTATCTTGAATCAAGATATCATTCGCAGAGATTTTAGTTTTTGAACTGGAGCAACTAGTAATCAAAACAATAAATAAAACAACTATAAAATTGAAAAATTGCGTTTTCATGGTTAATTAATTTCGTATTTAAAAATACAGGTTTAACCATAAAAAAAGACCTTTCAAGTTTAAAACTTGAAAAGGTCTTATCTGTTTGAATTGCCTATTAAAAGCTTAATTATTTAAAGCTTCTGCACCACCAACAATTTCTAAAATTTCGTTAGTAATTGCCGCTTGACGTGCTTTGTTATAAGTTAATTTCAACTGATCACGTAATTCAGTTGCGTTATCTGTTGCTTTGTGCATAGCCGTCATACGAGCGCCATGTTCTGAAGCAAAAGAATCCCTAATTCCTTTGTATAATTGTGTTTTTAACGACTTTGGAATTAATTGTTCAACGATTTCAATTTTTGAAGGTTCAAAAATGTACTCTAATTGTACATTTTCATCTTTTTCAATTGGAACGATGGGTAAAAATTGCTCCACCATGATTTCTTGAGTTGCTGCGTTTTTAAACTTGTTATAAACGATTTCAATTTTGTCAAATTCGCCAGCAACAAACTTATCCATCATCATTTGTGCTATTTCAGCAACGTTATCGAAGGTTAAATCGTCAAAAATATCACTTTGGTTAGCAATTACTTTTCCGGTCTTTTTAAAGGCATCATTAGCCTTTTTACCCAGCGCTAAATAAGAAACGTCTTGATTGGCGTATTTTTCAGCAGTTAATTTTGTAACTGCTTTAATGATATTAGAATTAAATGCACCTGCAAGACCTCTGTTAGACGTAATAGCAACTATAAGTACTTTCTTAACTTCACGTTGGTCTGAAAACTTACTTCCAGAATCAGCGTCCAAAGTTGCGCTTAAATCTTGTAAAAGTTGCGTTAACTTATCTGCGTAAGGACGCATAGCTGTAATAGCATCTTGGGCTTTCTTTAACTTTGCAGCCGATACCATTTTCATAGCACTGGTAATCTGCATCGTTGAAGATACTGATGATATTCTATTACGTATTTCTTTTAAATTTGCCATAATCAAGTTATGAGTTGGGAGTGATGAGTTATGAGTTTTTAATTATTGCGACTAAAATTCGTATTAACTCTTCACACTTGTTCTTCATGTCTTTTGGTACCTCTCTTCTAGTTGCTTCAAGAATTTCCAACCAATAAATGGTTTCATCCGCTTCTTTGAGTGCTATACCAAACTTATTTTTAAAATCTTTTTTACTAACTCCCCTTTGAGCTTCCCTTGTATTGGCACCAATACTTGTTCCACTTTTTAGCAATTGAGAAGCTAATTCAAAATCTTTATTTTCTTTTAATTTATCACAATAAAAAACTATATCACAGGCAAATTGAAAACTCTTAATCCGAATAGGACTTTCATTTAAACCCATTTATTATAATTATTTATTACTAGTTTAGAGATATTATGAGCAAAAACTCTACACTCCTAACTCTAAACTTATAACTTGTTTTACTTTCTATACTTAGCTGATAAATCTTTAGCTACCGTAGTTAAGGTATCTGTAACTTCATCAGTTAATTTTCCAGCTTTTAAAGTTGCTAACACATCGCTATGTTTTGCTCTTAAGAATTCTAGATAATCACGTTCAAATTCTTTCACCTTTTCAACAGGAACATCTCGTAATAAGTTTTTAGATCCAGCATAAATGATAGCGACTTGATCTTCAACTTTAAACGGATCATTTTGTCCTTGCTTTAAAATTTCAACGTTACGTTTACCTTTGTTAATTACATTTAAGGTAACAGCATCTAAATCAGAACCAAACTTCGCAAAAGCTTCTAATTCACGGTATTGTGCTTGATCTAATTTTAATGTTCCAGAAACTTTTTTCATGGATTTAATCTGTGCATTACCACCAACACGAGATACTGAAATACCTACGTTAATTGCTGGACGAACACCAGAGTTAAATAAATCGCCATCCAAGAAAATCTGACCATCTGTAATGGAAATTACGTTTGTTGGAATATATGCTGAAACGTCACCTGCTTGTGTTTCAATAATTGGTAATGCTGTTAACGAACCTCCACCTTTTACGATAGGCTTTAAAACTTCAGGTAAATCGTTCATTTCTTTAGCAATATCATCATTATTAATGATTTTTGCAGAACGCTCTAATAAACGAGAGTGTAAGTAAAAAACGTCACCTGGATACGCCTCACGTCCTGGTGGACGACGTAATAATAACGATACTTCACGGTATGCTACCGCTTGTTTTGATAAATCATCAAAAACGATTAAAGCTGGACGACCTGTATCTCTAAAATACTCACCAATAGATGCGCCTGTAAAAGGTGCATATACTTGCATAGCAGCAGGATCAGATGCGTTTGCAGCTACAATAGTCGTATAAGCTAAAGCGCCTTTTTCTTCTAACGTTTTAGCAATAAGTGCTACTGTTGACGCTTTTTGTCCAACAGCAACATATATACAATAAACAGGTTCACCTGCATCGTAAAATTCTTTTTGATTTAAGATGGCATCAATACAAACTGCAGTCTTACCTGTTTGTCTGTCACCAATTACCAACTCACGTTGTCCTCTACCAACTGGAATCATAGCATCAATTGCCTTAATTCCTGTTTGTAATGGTTCAGTTACTGGCTCACGATAAATAACACCTGGAGCCTTACGTTCCAATGGCATTTGGTATGTTTCACCAGTTATTGGGCCTTTACCATCAATTGGATTACCTAGAGTATCTACAACACGACCAACAATACCTTCACCTACTTTAATAGATGCGATACGTCCTGTACGCTTAACTGTAGATCCTTCACGTACACCTACTGAAGTTCCTAATAATACAATACCTACGTTATCTTCTTCAAGATTCAGTACGATACCTTCTAATCCACCGTCGAATTCTACTAATTCTCCGTATTGTGCATTTGAAAGTCCGTAAGCACGTACAATACCATCACCAACCGTTAATACGGTTCCTACTTCGTCTAATGATGCACCTGCATCAAAATTTGAAAGTTGTTGTTTTAAGATTGCTGATATTTCAGCTGGTTTTACTTCTGCCATTTTAATAAAGTATTAAGTATTCAGTATTCGTTATAAACACCGAAACTGTATATTTAGTTTATTGTAAATTCTCTTTTTAATTTATTCAATTTGTTAGTAATACTTGCATTGTATTGAATATCACCAACGCGTAATATGAAACCACCTAAAATGCTTTCATCTACGATATTTTTTACTGTTACAGCTTTGTTTGTTAACTCTTTTATTTTAGCTAACACTTTTGTTTCAACTTCTGCCGTAATTGGAACTGCCGTCGTTACCGTTGCAGATTCTTTTCCATTTTGAATATCGAATAACTCTGTAAACTTATCAGCAATAGCTTCGGTTAAATCTAAACGCTTATTAGCGTCTAAAACTTTGAAAAGCTCTAAAGTCATCGCATTTGCTTCAGGAAATACTTGTGATAAGATTGCCTTTTTATCTTCCGATTTTACGACAGCATTTTTAATAGCCAAATCAAGCTCTTGATTCGCTTTTAAAGTTTTAGATATTAAAACCATATCAGCATTAATAGTTTCAGCAACCTGTTTTTCGGTTGCTAAACTTAACACTGCTTTTGCATATCGTATTGCTGCTCTTGTTCCTGCCATGTTTTTCTATGCTAAATCCTTTCTTAAAGAATGAACTTATTTAAAGTTTTTAATTTAACGTTGCTTCACCTAACATAGACTCAACCAATTTCATTTGCTTGTCTTTATTAGATAATTCTTCGCGAACTACTTTTTCAGCGATTTCAATTGATAACGATGCCACTTGCGTTTTTAATTCTGCAATAGCTGCTTTCTTTTCGTTTTCAATTGCTAATTGTGCATTTGCTACCAACTTGCCTGCTTCTGCTTGCGCTTCAGTTTTAGCTTCGTCAATCATTTTCACTTTCATTTCACGTGCTTCCTTAAGCATCAATTCACGCTCTAAACGTGCTTCTTGCAATAATTTTTCATTATTAGCTTGAAGGTTTTGCATATCACGCTTTGCGTTTTCAGCAGCTTTTAATGCATCATGAATACCTTCTTCTCTTTCGTTTAAAGAATTCATGATTGGTTTCCAAGCAAATTTTACCATTACGAAAATTAATAGTAAAAGTATTACTGTTTGCACTGCAAACAATCCTGGCGAAAAATCGTTTAATAAATCTCCCATGTTTTATAGAATTACTTTTTTTTTAATCTTTAAAAAACAGGCTCTGCAACCAACCGTTGCAGAGAACCTATTTTGTTTTTTTAGCGTATTGTATGCTATTAACCTTTTCCTAAGATTAATGCTCCAAATGCCAATCCTTCTAAAAGTGCTGCAACAATAATCATTGCTGTTTGGATTTTTCCGGTTGCCTCTGGTTGACGTGCAATACCTTCCATTGCTTTTCCACCAATTTGACCAAGTCCAATACCTGCTCCGATTACGATTAATCCTGCTCCAATTAAATTGTACATAGTAAAAATATTTATAGTTAAATTAAAAAAACTCGTGTTAAATGAAATCGCCTCTCACATCCTCTGCGTCGGGAATTTCGTGACCATGGTCGTCATGTACATGATCGTGGTCGTGCTCTGCTACAGCCATACCAATAAACAACGCAGAAAGCATTGTAAATATGTAGGCTTGTAAAAATGCTACTAAAAACTCAATCAACATAATCAAAATAGACAAAACAAAAGATAGACCTGTCGCACCAACAACGCCTAGTGATTCTTTCATCACAAACATAATAGCTATTAAAGCCATAACTACTGTGTGTCCTGCAGTTATATTTGCAAATAAACGCACTAGTAACGAAAATGGTTTAATTAAAAATGCTCCAGCCAATTCTATTACAGCTAAAACTGGTCTAATTAAAACCGGAACACCTGGCATCCACAACATGTGCATCCAATAATCTTTATTTCCACTTACCGTATAAATAATTAATGTAAAGATTGCTAAACAAGCAGTTACAGCTAATTGACCTGTGACATTAAAACCAAATGGCGTTAAACCTAATAAATTTAAAATCCAGATAAAGAAAAATACAGTCAATAAATAACCAGTGAATTTTCGGTAATGTTTTTCGCCAATATTTGGTCTTGCAATTTCGTCTCTTACATATATTACCAAAGGTTCTAATACGCGACCGAAACCTGTTGGAACTTGTTTCTTTTTATATTGTCTTGCTAAACCAGCAAACCATAAAAACATTAACAAGCCAATAAGTAAAATACCAACCACACTTTTAGTAATAGAAAAATCTAATAATTTATGAGCGTTGGTTGCATGGTGTTCTTCATCAAAAGTTACTGATTCTGCACCAGCTTCTAATTCGTAAATTTTAGAATGAATTTTAGCGAATTTCAATCCATCTTTTTCAACAATTACGTGACCATCATCATTATGATGAAACTCTGATGACATGAATGTTACTAAACCATTACTGGTCCATAATATAACAGGTAACGGAAAACCAACATGTTTACGTTCACCTGAATCATTGGTATATGAAAATAATGAAAAATCGTGTGAGTCTTTAAGGTGGTGCGCAATATAGGCATCAACTTCTTCTCTTGTATCTACCTGACCTTCTTTGTCTTCGCCTATTTCATTAGGGTTTCCAGCCATTACATAAGCACTTGCAAAAAGCAATACGACTAACGTGAAAAATTTAAAAGTTTGTTTAGCTACCTTCATTGTTAAAAAAATCAAAAAAACTGTGTTTTTAAATTCGGTGCAAAACTACGGAAAATATTGAAAATACAATTACTTTTTTTTAATATTATTTAGTACTGTTTTTTGCCAATTAACTTAGATATAAAATAGACTTCGAAAAAAAGAAAAAGGAATATTGGTATTAACAAATTAAAGTTATCAACGAGATTTAAGTTTTCCGTGTAAAACAGTGTGCTTCTGAATAGTATAGCAAAGAGCATTAATTTCGTTATAAAAGTAAATAGGTACACAAAACCCAACTGATGTGACCATTTTTCAGTTGTTGCCAACACGGAAAAACCGATACAGATTGCTAACGAAACTAAATAATGAAATAGGTAAATTGAGAATAAAGGAATTCTTAAATAAAGTTCCATTTTATCTGAAATTAGCGTATGCGCACCAAAAGAAATGGCAAATAAAACAGAAAAACTAACAAGATACAGCGCAATTTTTTTAATCATTGTCGGAATCGTCTTTAGACATTTTCAAAACTTGACTTATTACTAGATACATGGAGATAAAAACCGCTAGAAGTGTCATAGTGTTCTCAAGATATGTAGTTTGGTATTTACCATCTAGCCAAGCTCCTAAAACATTGCCTAACCAAATAGTTCCACCCATTTGAAAACCAACAGCTGTAAACCTTATAAATTTATTAGGCGCTTTCAACTTTACCTATTTGAGTGGTTTTGGGTTGCTTATCACCCGGTTTCAGAACTGTATTGGCGCCTTTCATAGCACAATTTACGTTAAAAGTTGCACCTGGCTCAACGGCCAGCTTTCCTAGCGTAACATCGCCTTCAATATGTGCTGTGCTTTTTAGGGTTAAGGTTCCTGAAAGTGTTAACGTACCCGAAAATTTACCTTCAAAATAGGCATCTGTTCCAGAAATTGTACCTTTTACAAACCCAGATTTTCCTACTACAATTTTTCCTGGCGTTTTAATACTACCTTCAACGGTTCCGTCAATTCTGAAATCGCCTTCACTTTCTAAATCACCAACCATGGTGGTTCCTTGGGCAATTAAATTTTGACCAGACGTAATTTCAAGATTTGACTTCGATTTTTTGCTTTCTGAAAACATGGTTATTAGATTTTGGGGTTAATTCACAGCTAAATATGCATCCATATTTTTATGGATTTGTAGGGTTGCATAATTGGTTGATGAAATAGCAAAATGTTGCTGCACTATTTTATCTTTTTTTCTCTCCTGTAAGGATGCAGCATATCCTAATGCGCCTTCTTTACTGGTTAATCCATGAATAATAACAAAGGTTTTTTCAGGATTATATATATCGGTAGAAACAGTTAAATCGAAAACATTTACTTGATCTGTTTCTTTTTTAAGCTTAGTTACAAATTCAGAAATCATTTTTTCATCATTCGCATTAAAATAATACACCACTTTAAAATTGGTTTCATCTGGATTATCAACAAACTCCGGATTACTTATTTTTGGCAATAAATTATCGACAATATCTTGGGCTTGCGCACCTTCTTCTGTATTGGCATAATTGACTGCCACAAAATTCATGGCTTTACTGTAGGCATCGTATCCATACAAACGACCAGTTGCGCGCGCTTTTAAGAGTTCGAATTTCGGCACCATTTCTTCTCCTTCAAAAATGGAAATATACTTATCCGATTCTGCAATAACATATTGAAATTCCTGTTTTTCTAATGATTGATATAGGTTTTCATAAACACTTTCAGGACTGCTATCATCTTTTGCTAAAGCGGATTCTGGATTTTTCAAAATCATAGCATACCGAGAATCTGGAAAATTGGTAATGATATCATTTTTTGCAATTTCGGCTTCACCGTTCTGACCTTCAAGCATATAAATTTTATACAAATTGTATTTGCTTGGTAACACTAATTTATCGTCTGGGTTAAAGCTTAAAAGGGTTTGAAACTTATTTTTAGATAACCCGTATTCCTTAAACTTTTCTTTATAAATAAGTCCCAATTGGTAATATGCTCTGTTGCGTTCTTTAGTAATACTATCGATAGCTTTGGCTTCAGTTGGAATTTGTGCTAAATAAAACTCGGGAGTAAACAACTCATTTTCCACATTGTTTTCAACCAAATTATTATACGCATCATTGGTTCTTGATTTGTTAATGCTAGACCAACGCCAATTATCTTTTAATTCCCGATCTCCCCAAATTTTTACAAACTCATTTTTACCATAAGAAACGGTTGTAGGGTTATAGAAATAAAATTCGCCAGCACCTTGTGTTGGTCCACCAGCTTGTTTTACCAATGAATTTGAAGCTGCAAAATTATTGCTATTATTAACCTCAATAAGCCCTTGATTGCGTTCGCGTTCTTCTTGTTCTGCTTTTTCTGTTTCAGCCTTCAGCTTTAAGGCTTGCGTATATGTTTCAAAATAAACGATTCTATCGTCTTCAGACATAGCTACTAAACCAAGTATACTGTCATTAGCTATGGCCACATCTTCGTAATAAATAACATCTTCTAAATTATCGCGCTTGCGTTTAATAATTCGGTAGGGTTTGCTATTCATTTTCAAGTTTAGCATCGTACTGTCGTAATAAGCACCTGCTATTTTATATTCGGTATAATCGAAAAATATATCACCTAAGTTTTCGTAATCTTTAGAGACTAATATTTTATCGGAAGGGTTGGTACGTAAAGATTTGTTGTAAAATTCAACCGCTAAAGAATCGGAACCATTTTTTAAATGATATTGACCAATTTGGTAATAAATTTTACTCAAAAACGGTCGGTTTTCACGATCTTCTTCCAGCTCATAAAGCAATTCAATTAAAGCTTGTTTGTCACCTTCGGTAAAATCAAAATTACGCGCTTTTCCAATATAGGCGGCTATGCGATATGGTCTTGGCGTTTTTCGGTTTAAATCAATAACTTTATCAAAGGCTAAATTGGCACTATCCTTTTTTTCTAATCTATTGTATAATTGCGCTTGTATAAATCGGTAACGACCACGTTCATCATCGTTTTTCGTGTTTTGTGCTGCCACATCTATTTGCCAAACAGCACTATCCAATGATTTAATATTGATATAAGCTTGTGCCAACATAGACGTGGCATCAGCTAAATCTTGACCTTCCAAATCCACTTGATACATTAACCATTTTAAATTGGTGATGGCCAATTCGTCATTTTCTAACCGAATATTGGTTTTTTCGCGCCAGATTCTGGCTTGATTAATTTTATCACTCGTTGGATATTTATACAGAATGTAATTGAAAGCTTCTAAAGCTGGCACAAAACGCTGATCAAAATAACGCGCTTTTCCTAACAGTAAATAGGCTTCATCAATTTGTGGGTTTTTTTCTTTTCCGCCAATGTTCATCCCGTGTTTCTGAATGGCTTTAATGGCTTTTTCTTCGGCACGTTCAAAATCTTGATTTTTACTTTGACCAGGTAGCATAATTTCTTCCGAAATTTGCATGCGTTCTATAGGCAGAATTTCCCAATAGTTATCGTCATACGAATCGTTAACGCCTTTTTGCCCACTCTCTAATGCCAAATAACCATTATAGAGAATATTATATTTTGTAGACATCGCATGCATATTGCGACTTACAAAAGAATCTTTCTTACGTGAGCAACTTGTAAGCACTAACGCAATACTGAACAGAAATATGATGATTCGAAAAGAAGTTTTCAACGTTGGTCGTGTTTAAGTATACATAACTAAAAACAGCTATATATATTATGTATTGCCGTAAAAATAAGCATCTTTTTGAATAATTGTAAAAAAAAGCAGACTTTTAAACGGTTTGGGTTCCAGCAAAGTGCGCTTCTAGTTCTTTTAAGGTGGCTGGACTGGTTCTTAAATCCTTAACAATCTCTCCTTTTTCCAATACTACAATACGTTCACAAACATCTGTAACATGCAATAAATCGTGACTAGATATTAAAACAGTAACACCTTTTGTTTCGGCTAAATCTTTAATAATGCCTTTTAAACGAATTTGAGTTGTTGGATCTAAATTTGCAAATGGTTCATCTAAAATAATGACTTCTGGATTTCCAATCAAAGCGGCAACAATACCTGCTTTTTTCTGATTTCCTTTACTTAAATCGCGCAAGTATTTTTTCTGATTTAATATTTCGCCATGAAAGAAATCTTCGAATTGTGAAACCAAAGTATCTACATCTGATTTATTTTGACCACGTAATTCACCAATGAAATAGAAATATTCTTCAGCAGTTAAATAGCCAATTAAAAAACTTTCATCAATAAAAGCGGATGTGAAGGGTTTCCAATCTTCACTTTCATTAACTAAAACATCATTGTTTTTAATGAATCCAGTTGTTGGCTGAATTAAATCCAGTAATAAACTAAAATAGGTTGTTTTTCCTGCGCCATTATTGCCGACTAATCCGAAACTTTGACCTTTTGGAATATCTAAAGATTCTATATGAAGAACCTGTGCTTCATTATATTTTTTGGAGAGATTTGATGTAACTATCATGGGAATTGTAATTAAATGATTGATTATTTTTTTTCGCTAAAAGCAGCAATGGTTTTGTATTTTCCATCTTGGTACACGTTTTCAATTTTTCGTAAAAAGAAATTTTTGAAAACAATTCCCAACACACCACTTAAGGCTAATACAATAATGCCTGTTTCAAAATTGACCAATTTATACGGTATA
>CBFHJN010000071.1:0-12770 GCA_965655805.1 Flavobacteriaceae bacterium | reverse complement strand
TAGCCGTGTTTAAATCTATTTTTTGAGCGAAGGTTTTGGGTTTACTTGTATTATAATTACTGGTTGCATAGGTTTTCGGTTTCCGATTTGTAACCCATTCTGGAAATTTAAAATTTGGCGACATAATTGCTAAAAGGGAATCCGAAATACGTGTCACTTGTTGAAATTCTGCAGCTGAATTCACCCATTTGTCTGCGGCCCTGTACGCATGAAGCCTATCTATTTCTTCATTAGTCATACCTAATGTATAGCCTTTATAATCGGTAATATAATTTGGATTGAAAGGAAATATTTTGAATTTTGTTGCTTCCATTTCAACTAATTTTAAGGAATCGATTTCCTTTTGGAGCTCTTGGTTTATTACGGGTGACGTTTCTTCATTTTGTTGATTCGCATGATAGAAATAGAAAACAACCTGAAATACTATTATAATAGTAATTAATAACAAAATCCCATTTCGCTGTTTTTTAGTAAACGTGAAATGGGATTCTGAATCATTCATTTTAATTGATTATTATTTTTCCAACTTCCGGAATAATTGATTGCTTTTTAATTTCCTGATGTATTCGCTTAAATCTACCTTTACTTCACTAGACATTATATAAAGACCAATAATATTAGGAAATGACATAGCCAAAATCATCATATCTGAAAAGTCGAGAACCGCACCCAAACTTACTGATGCACCGATAACAACAAATACTAAAAATAACATTTTGTAAATAAATTCAGTTTTCTTACTCTTACCAAACAAGTATGTCCAAGCTCTCATTCCGTAATATGACCAAGAAATCATAGTTGAAAATGCAAATAAGAAAACAGCTACTGCTAACACATATGGGAACCAAGAAATTTGACTTCCAAAAGCATCAGATGTTAATTGAGCTCCTGCCATACCTTCTACTTCATGCATTCCTGTAAATATTAAAACTAATGCTGTTAAAGTACAAACCACAACCGTATCAATAAAAGGTTCTAATAAGGCTACAAAACCTTCAGATGGCGGATTGTTCGTTTTAGCAGTACTGTGTGCAATTGCTGCAGAACCCACACCTGCTTCATTAGAAAATGCGGCACGTTGGAAACCAACTATCAATACACCAACAATTCCTCCTTTTAAAGCTGAAGGGCTAAACGCACCATCTACAATGGCAGAAAATGCAGGACCAATATTTTGAATATTCATAATAATTACTGCCAAAGCAGCTACTACATATATGGATGCCATAACGGGAACTACTTTTCCTGTTACTTTGGCAATACTATTAATACCTCCAATAATAACGACACCAACTAAAATAGCCGTTACCACTCCAAATGCAAAACCATTACCTTCTAACATAGGAAACTGACCCGCTAATTGTTCAAATGATTGATTAGCTTGAAACATGTTACCACCTCCAAAAGAAGCTCCAACTGCCAATACTGCAAACAAACCTGCTAGTACTTTACCAATACCTTTCATATTGCGTTTTTCCAGTCCGTAACGCAAATAATTCATAGGACCTCCAAATACGCGACCGTCAGGAAGAATATCTCGATATTTAACACCCAAAGTACATTCTACAAATTTGGTAGACATGCCTAAAAATCCACAGACAATCATCCAAAATGTTGCTCCTGCTCCACCTAATGATACAGCAACGGCAACACCAGCAATGTTACCTAAACCAACTGTTCCCGAAACGGCAGTTGCCAGAGCCTGGAAATGTGTTACTTGTCCAGGTGCATCTGGATCATCATATTTTCCACGTGCTAAATCAATTGCATGTTTAAAACCTCTGATATTAATAAAACCCATTCTTATTGTAAAGAATAGCGCTCCAAACACCAACCAAATAACAATAAACGAAATAGGCTTTGTTAATGGGTCTCCATTAGGATGCGTTAAAACAACAGGTTCATCATAAGTAACTTGGGCAAAATAATGAGCACCTTGCTCAATAACATGTTGCGCATTATCTGAATTATAAATAACGTTTCCTTCTTTAGTTAAATGTTTCAGCTTTCCTTTAGCTGATGAATTAACTGTAATATCGTTACCTGTCTGATCTTGAATAATCGCAATAGGTTCATTTTTAGTTACTTTATCACCTTCAGCTTTTAACCAAGTTTTAAGTGTGTATTTATTTTCTACTTCATTAGACCAATTTGGAATTCCAATTTGTTTTACATCTGCATAAACAACAGGGTCATATATTCCAACTGCAGCAAAAGGATCCCAAAATAACACGGAACCTAAAGCACTTACGGCAGGCGTCATTGTTCCGTTAAAAACTTCAGTAATCGCATCGGTTTCGACTTTAAATACTGCTGTTTTACTTTCGCCTGTTGCATCCGTTACTACAACCGTATATGGCACACCTTCGGTAAGCCCCATAGATCTATTTGATGTTAATGGTGTGTTTTGATTGCTCCAACGGTAAGTATAGGGCTCCACACCGCCTTTAACTGTTACAGTTACAACTCCATCATTTATAGAAGTTGAAGGGTTTGAAACTTGCCCTTCTATTTCAAAATCTTGCGCAAAGGCTATTATAGGTAGAACCGCAGCAAAAATTGAAAGAAGAATTTTCTTCATAAGATTATTTATTAGTTAGTTTTTTTTAATTAGTAGGACAAGATGCAAAAAAAAAATAAGTATTTAAAACATCTGTTGTTAAAAACAAGATTTGATTAGGTGATATTATAAACAGAATTCAGTTTCATAATCTGCTCTGGTCTTCCAAGCACAATGACTTTAGAATTTGGCATCAGACGCTGTTCAGCCTCCGGATTAATAATATAATCGCCATTACCATCCTTATAACCAATAACATTGCAGCCTGTTTTTTGACGCAAGTCTAAATCGCGAATCGTACGAATTTCTGACGTATCATAGAATTTACTTACAGCAATTTCTTCAATATTAATATTTGATTTACCAACTATAGATAGGTTATCTATAAACTCAATTAAATCTGGCACAACCACTAAGGATGCCATATGATCGCCTCCAATTTTATCGGGCAAAATAACATTATTAGCACCAGCTAATTTTAATTTATTATAGGACGTTTCTTGCGAGGCACGACTAATAATGGTCATTTCTTTATTTATTTGTCGTGCAGATAACACTACAAACAAATTATCCGCATCATTAGGCAAAGCAGAAATTAACGTGGTTGCTCTATCAATTCCAGCCTGTAATAAAATATCGTCCTCATTGGCATTTCCATGAACAAACGGTACCATTTCACTTTGGTGTTTTTCAATAAGCTCCTTATTTCTTTCAATGACTACAAAAGGCTTTTTGTAAGCCATAAGCTTACTTGCAGCTTGTTTACCGTTTCTGCCATAGCCACAAATAATGATGTGACCTGAAAGACTATCAATCTTTTTTTGCATTTTCTTTTGTTTTAAATCTTCAAAATTATTTTTACTCAGAATATATTCAGTAATCACACTAATAGCATAACCTACAATAATAATACTGGTAAGTATGAGAAAAATAGTAAACATTTTAGACCCATCATCCAACGGACGAACTTCTCCAAAACCAACAGTTGTTACCGTTATAACCGTCATGTATAGTGCATCAATCCAGCGATAACCAGACATAAACATAAATCCGATGACTCCAATTATGAGCAATACAATTAAAAGCGCAATGGCTGTTAAAATTTTAGAACGGAACAGGCTTAAAACGAAATTTCTCATAGCTACAAATCAAAAACTGATGAGCGTTTTGTGAATAATAAATCTTTAATACGTATCCAAAAGGCAAAAAACAAATACAGTGCAAAGCCAAAGCCTAAAGTCACGAACGTTAAGTACATAAACGACGTTCGGACAACTTTAGCTCGAATACCCAAACGATCAGCAATACGTTGACAAACGTAATAGCCACGTTTTTGAAAATAGTGCAAAATATTGTAAAAAAAATTCATACCGCAAGGTAATAATTTATTTGCTTATTAAGCGATTTCCTATAGCGCAATGCAAACATTTATTCGGATTGCAATACTGGGTTTTTAATTGTAATAATGCTTGGGAAACATTTGCTGAATCTGGCATTTCTTTCAAATTCTGAAATTTTTTGACGATTGTATTTTGTTCCAAAGGAATTTTCGCCATTAAATTTAGTAGTTCCGAAATAGTATCAATTCCTTGTTTTTTATGATACGCAAAATTTAAAGGTACAATCGTGTTTATAATAACCAAATTTATAAAGTTTTTGGTCAGCATTTTTTGAGATGTTTTTGAAGCAGTTTGAAACGTATAATGTGTTTTCCAAAATTCGGAACAACCTACTTGAAATAGTTCATAAATCTGCTTCAAAGTTTTACAACCTATGATTTTTGAAAATAAGTTATCGTTTTGATGGTATAAGTTTGCCAATTGCGTTAAGCGAATAGTTGGAAAATTAGGCGGACGTAATTTAAAGAATTGCGGCCTTGTAACATGATTATTATTCAGTTGAAATTTATTTTTCAAATACACATAATGCGTGTGTAATTGCGCTTCATAAGGCTCATGACTTTCTGAACTTAAAAGGTCTGCCTGACCCAAGAAAAGCGCTTCTAACTCTTCGGGTTTATTTAGAAGTTTTCTTACAACGGAAAAATCAATGGATTGTGCCATACTAAAAAACGCATCACCATTTATATTGAGTCCAAAGTTTTTGGCTAACATGGAAAACATAACGGCTTCCCAATTATTTTTAGATGTCGCTAATAAATCCGTAATCATAACCGATTTTTGCTCCAAACGCTCTACATACAAGCGCTCCAGCCAATTCTCCAATACAAAACCTGGTGTGCTAGCAAAATCCATTTCGCAATTTATCCACGTTTGTTTTTTGGAAAACAGCTGATGATAATTATCCAGTACTTTTTTATCTACATAATCTTTAAGCTCTAATGTTGGAATTACTGTTTCATCTTTTCTAAAAACATCCGTATCATGTTCCCAAACCACATGAAGAATAACGTTTTGGTATACTGGATCTTTTTCATGACCATGTACATACCAATCGCTCGATTTAATATGAATCTCCACATTTCCAGCCCAAAGCTGATCGTCTATTTGTAATTGCGATGCAAAAAAATCAGGGCCAGAAAGCTGATTGTGTTGTCCAGAATTCACAATAGTAATATGCTGCCCTTGAGTTGTTTTCAAATTCAAAAGCTGAAACTTTTTAAACTGCCATAAATAATGTAAAAAGGCTTCTTGCATCCTTCTAATTTACATATTTTAAACCAATTATGCTGTTCTTTTTTTGTTTCGTATTTTTACAGGAAAACCTAAATCAAGAATAAACATATTAATATTATGAAATATGTTGTGCTACTATCTTTAATTCTACTAATTCAAACACCTATGACGATTTACAAATTCAATTCTGAAAGCAAAAAAACCGATTGGTATATTTTAGATGATGTGGTTATGGGAGGGAAATCCAATGGTACATTTTCCATAAACAATGCTGGTTTTGGTGTTTTTTCAGGTGACATATCACTAGAAAATAATGGTGGTTTTTCGTCTGTAAGGCATGAGTGTGAATCCATAAACGCCAACGGATTTACCCATTTTAGAATTCGCGTAAAAGGTGATGGAAATCCGTATCAATTTCGCGTGAAATCAGATAAAAGCATCTCATATAGCTATGCTGCTACCTTTAATACTTCTGGAGAATGGGAAACCATTGAAATTGACTTTTCCGATTTGCCCGCTGTATATCGTGGTCGGAATTTAGATTTACCTCATTTTCCTGGCGAAAAAATTGAAGAAATAGGATTTCTAATTGGTAATAAAAAACCACAGAAATTTAGTTTAGAGATTGATAACATTGTTTTGATTCGGTAATTTGTATTGAAAATTCATTCATAGTTAAACATTACCTTTTAGTATCTTTGTTCCTATGAAAACACTAGAAATTCGAAACGTTGATGTGGCACAATACATTAACCCATTGCGCGAAGGCGGATCACTGCCAGCTATTGTAAAAGCGGATGATGACTTTCTATATGTGCTGAAATTCCGAGGTGCTGGACAGGGCAAAAAAGCATTGATTGCCGAACTGATTGGTGGCGAAATTGCACGAACCATTGGTTTGCATGTGCCTGAATTAGTTTTTATGCATTTGGATGATTCCTTCAGCAAAACCGAACCCGATGAAGAAATTCAAGATTTGTTAAAATTTAGTGTCGGTTTAAATCTTGGGCTTCATTATTTATCAAGCGCAATAACTTTTGATCCGTTAGCGTCTAAAATAGATTCCTTGACGGCTTCCAAAATAGTGCTTATGGATAGCCTAATTAGTAATATTGATCGAACAGCCAAAAACACAAACTTATTAACTTGGAATAAAGATATTTGGGTGATTGATAATGGTGCTAGTTTTTATTTTCACCACAATTGGCAAACATGGGAAAGCCATTTAACCCGAACATTTCCACTTATCAAGGATCATGTGCTTTTAGAGTTTGCTGATAATTTAAAGGAAGCAGCTTCTAGTATTACCAAGCAACTGACAACAGATAAAATTGAAGAAATTATTTCAATAATCCCTGAAGATTGGCTAAAAAATGAATCGGATACATTTTCGCCAGATGATATGAGAGCAGCCTACAAGAAATACCTGCATGCCAAACTTTCCATGATTAACAAACTCGCTAAAGAAGCTGAAGATGCCAGATAAAGTCACTTTTGAATATGCTATTATAAGAGTCGTCCCGAAAGTAGAACGGGAAGAATTCTTTAATGTTGGTGTGCTTCTTTTTTCAAAACGCAAGAAATTCCTTGGTATAAAATATCATATTGACCCAAAGAAACTACAGGCTTTTTCAGATGAAATAGAGGTGAACAATCTAGAAGATTACCTAAAAGCCTGGGAATTGGTTTGCCATGGTGAACCGTTAGGAGGTGCCATTGGGAAATTAGAATTATCCGACCGATTCCGCTGGTTGGCAGCTTCAAAAAGTACGGTTATTCAATGCTCGAAAACCCATCCAGGATTATGTACTGACCCAAAAGAGACCTTAAAAGGCCTCTTTGAATCGTTTGTATGATAAAAATTGAGATTATTAATTATTCTACATAACCCATTTTTTCCATCCAGTCGTTGTTAAACATTTTGCCAACATAACGACTTCCATGATCGTGGAATAAAACCACAACCACATCATCTTTCGTGAAATGCTCTTTTAATTGAAGCAAACCTTTTATAGCAGCTCCAGCAGAATTACCTAAAAACATACCTTCTTCTTTCGCTAGTTTTTGCGTATAGATGGCTGCGTCTTTATCGGTTACTTTGGTAAACCCATCAATAATACTGAAATCTACATTTTCAGGAAGAATATCTTCGCCAATACCTTCGGTTACGTAAGGATAAATTTCCTTTTCATCAAACTCACCGGTTTCATGATATTTTTTAAAGACACTTCCGTAGGTGTCAATTCCCCAAATTTTAATATTCGGATTTTGTTCTTTTAAATATTTACCAACACCAGAAATTGTTCCACCTGTTCCTACGCCAACTACAAAATGGGTGATTTTTCCATCCGTTTGTTTCCAAATTTCCGGACCTGTACTTTGGTAATGTGCTTTGGTATTACTTGGATTATCATATTGATTAACATACCATGAATTGGGTGTTTCTTCACCTAAACGTTTAGAAACCGAATAGTAACTTCTTGGGTCATCAGGTTCCACATCAGTTGGACAAACAACCACTTCGGCTCCAACAGCTCGAAGAATATCCATTTTTTCTTTACTCTGTTTATCAGAAATTACAAAAATACATTTATACCCTTTTACAATAGCCGCTAAAGCCAATCCCATTCCAGTATTTCCAGAAGTTCCTTCAATGATAGTGCCTCCTGGTTTTAAACGACCATCTGCTTCGGCATCCTCAATCATGGTTAATGCCATACGGTCTTTAACCGAATTTCCCGGGTTAAAAGTTTCGTATTTGGAAAGCACCAAACACGGTAAATCTGCTGTTAGTTTATTTAATTTTACTAAAGGTGTATTGCCAATAGTTTCTAATATATTTTCTGCGTAATTCATGCTAACTTCCCATGAAAATGGGGAACTTTTTAGTTTAATAGAAAAATTTCGATGCAAAGGTAGGTTTTTGATTGGAAAGCACGAAAGATTATTTTTTTGACACTAATTTAACAAAGTATTCGCGGTTGCTTTTTTTGAGTTGTTTCAAAACTGAACACTGAATTTAAAAACTATTCAAACCGAATAGCTTTCACAGGTGAAATTTTAGTAATAATATAAGAAGGTATTAATAACATGAGTAAACATAAAATAAATGTTCCAATATTTAAAGCGGCTATATAAGTGACGCTTAAATAAACTGGCGCTTCACTCACGTAATACACATTGGGATCCAATGGGAAAATTTTAAAATATTTTTGAGCCAATAAAATGGCTAAACCAATAACATTCCCCCAAATAAGTCCTAAAATAATTAAATAAGATGCGTTGAATAAAAATATTTTCCGAATGGTCCAATTATTACTTCCCAATGCTTTTAAAACACCTATCATTTGGGTACGTTCCAGGATTAAGACAAGCAAAGCCGTTACCATATTAAAGCCTGCTACCAGAACCATGATACCAATAATACCATAAATATTTTTGACAAAAATGGTAATCCACTCAAAAATAGACACAAACTTTCGTTCTACGGTTATAGTATTAAATTCAGGTGGTGTGTTTTGATATACTTGCTCGCGAATGGCATCTAATTGCGAATAATCATCTACAAAAAGCTCAAAATGACCGACTTGATTTTTTTCCCATTTATTGATGCGTTGTAAATGTTTGATATGCGAAATAACATAGGTTTTATCGAATTCCTGAAATCCGGAGTTATAAATACCAACAATTTTATAGGGTATAATTCGTGGTTGCTTGTTATAATCGTTATTTACAAAATACGTTTGAATGGTATCGCCAAGACCTAAATGCAACCTATTGGCCGTGTATTGAGATATTAAAACATCTTCACTATACGCATCTGTATATTCGGGTAATCGACCTTCTACTAAATATTCTTTGAAATAATCCCATTTATAGTCGGTTCCAACACCTTTTACTATTACCGCTTCAAAATCAGATTCCGTTCTTATAATTCCGAATTTGGTAGCCACACCTTGCACGTGATTAATTTCTGGAACAGCGGTAAATTCAGGATAAAATTTCTGATTTAATGATAGTGGGCTATCACTTTCTTGCGAATTGTTATCGCCAAACTTCGAAATCTGTAAGTGACCATTAAACGCAACAACTTTATCACGAATTTTTTGTTGAAGTCCAATTCCAGTGGCAATAGAAATCATCATTACAATCATTCCTATAGCAATGGCTGCGATCCCAATTTTTATTATTGGTGCCGAAACGCTACTTTTATACGCTTTACTATCAATAATGCGTTTAGCTATAAAATATTCGAAATTCAAATGATGCAATTACTTTTAAATAGATTCAAAAATACAGTTTTATTATTTGTTATGGCATTGATTTCATGCGGAAACTTTTCACAAAATGAATCGGCTGAAAAAATAAATACTTCTGAAAAAGTAGACGCTCCCACATCAGCACTCAAAATGAATCCTATAGTTGGCGCTAACCAAACAGATGCCTATTTACCATTGCTAAAAGGGAAACGTGTTGGAATTGTTGCTAACCAAACCAGCGTTATTTTTAAAGAGATTGCCGCTTCGTCAAAAACACCTCGCAATGACAGTTACACTCATGTAGTGGATTCAATGGTAGCCTTAAATGTAAACGTAAAAAAAGTATATGCACCTGAACATGGGTTTCGAGGCACTGCTGATGCTGGAGAAGTAGTTAAAGATGGTATAGATACCAAAACAGGCTTACCTATTATTTCGCTATATGGCAGTAATAAAAAACCAAGTAAAGAGCAGTTAACTGATATTGATATCTTAATTTTTGATATTCAAGATGTTGGCGCACGTTTTTACACCTACATTTCAACATTACACTATGTTATGGAAGCTTGTGCAGAACAAAATATTCCGTTACTAATTTTGGACAGGCCAAACCCAAATGGTCATTATATTGATGGTCCTGTTTTGGAAATGGCTCACAAAAGTTTTGTTGGTATGCATCCTGTTCCTGTTGTTCACGGAATGACGATTGGCGAATATGCGCAAATGATTAATGGCGAAGGTTGGTTAGAAAATAACATTACTTGCAACATTACTGTAATTCCAGTTAAAAACTATACACACCAAACAGCTTATAGTTTACCCATAAAACCATCGCCAAACTTACCGAATGATGTGGCTATTAACTTGTATCCTAGTTTATGCTTTTTTGAAGGAACCAACGTAAGTGCTGGACGAGGTACAGACAAGCAGTTTCAAATTTTTGGAAGTCCATTTTTAAATCAAGACATGTTTGGTTTCAATTATCAATTTACACCAAAACCAAACGAAGGTGCCAAATATCCAAAGCATGAAGGTAAAATTTGTTATGGATTAGATCTAAGCCAAACGAAAACTTTAAACCGACTCGATTTAAATTACCTAATTGAAGCCTACCAAGCAACAGCCGATAAATCAACTTTCTTTAATGATTTTTTTATTAAACTAGCCGGAACCGACAAATTACAGAAACAAATAGAAACACGCCATACCGCTTTTGAAATTAAGAAAACTTGGGTGCGTGATTTACAAACTTATGACGCCATGCGACAAGCGTATTTAATTTATAATTAGTTAATCGTAAGGTTTTCCATTTGGTCTTAAATTAGCAGCTCTATATTCTGCTCGTGTTTGAATTACATAACGCGGATCACGACTTATACGTCTTGGATCAGACAAACTATAAGGAACAAAAATAGACGATTTCTTTTCAGTGATTTGTTTGTTGGCAATTTGCTTTTCAGCAATCTTCACAGGTAAATTAGCTACTTTCTCCGGATTAAATGCTTTAATATTAACAAGCGCTTCACTAGGCGGCAAAAACTGCTTCATCATGTCGTGTTTAGCAACCTTATGATGTGTTTCTTTAATCTTGTTTCTAAACTTATCTGTTTTAGGCGTTTGGTCAGAATCCATATCATCAAAATTCATCTGTATGGAAATATCGTCCGAATTCAAATCTGTAGAACTTGCCAATCGCGTATTCGCATTTGAATATTCCATGATAGGCAACAGTCTTGCTATTTTAAAAACGACGGTTTTACTATAAATATAGGTGTCATCTTTACCTTCAATAAAGACAACAGAAAGCGTGTAATTACCTACATCTAAAAAACTTAAAGGGACCTTCGCTTGCTTTTTATCACCTCCTAGCGGCATTTCTTGAAAGCCAGAATCACTAATGATTTCAATTTTAGAAAGCGGATAGTCACTTTTTAAAAGCAAGGAATCTCCTGAAGCATTCAAGTTATGCTCTAAACTAGAAGCTTTAGTATTTATGTTTTTTGTTATAGTAGAATAGATATTACTTTGTGCGAGGGAAACAAAATGGCAACTAGTAACGAAAATCATAAACATTACAATTTGTAATAGTTTCATGACGAATAAATTTAAATTAAACAATCTGGTTTTGGGCTATTAATCAGTCATTTAATAAAGTAAAAGTATCATTTTACGGTAGTTGCATCAAAAAATCAGGTATTTATTCGTTGTTGTTTGATATTAAATAGACAAAAAGTAGACAAATGAAGAAATAATCGATAAACCGAAAGATATTGATATGCGTGTTTTAAGAAGGTCTGTTAACAATAATCAATTATAAGTCAGTTTTGTACGTTCAATTTTAGCTAGGTTATTATATATATGAATTACAAAAACTATTTTTTTAGCTGCTTGTGAAACTACCAAAACATGCTTTCCTATTGATAAGTTTTGAAGCGGTAATTGATAATTAAAAACATAAGGTCGCGTATCAACTTCACGTTTAAATTTTTCATTAATAGAATAAATATGACTGATTTTGGAAGGACTGTGTAACAAGAGTGTGTCTTTTGTACTGTTGAGTTCATGCATCAACGTACGCGCACTAAAGTTCATGTTTTTTTCCAATTTGGCTATATAGTTAGTTTGCGCAACAGCAAATGAACTACTTAAAAAAAATGAAACTAGGAATAGGTGGAAAACATATGTTTTCATATAAATCATTGTGTTATTATTAGTATCTAACACAACGACAGCGTATTAATCTCTCGAGATAAATCTAAACAAACGTTCATAATCCCGAAGCAAATTATCTTTAAAAAGCAAAAAACTCGGATGAAAGTGATAAATAGGAACTTAAACTTGAGTTAAATAACAAGATTACTCTTTTTGAGCTATAACTGTAGGCTTCTGGTACTTCTGAAAAGGCTGCTTTAATAACTCGCTAATTTTTCCGTTTGCTACTTCATCTGGAAACACATCTACACCATACACAATTTTATCCCGATCTAGTTCCATATAGGTACCAAAAAGCCGATCCCAAATAGAAAAAATATTACCATAATTAGAGTCTGTATAAGGTAAAATATGATGGTGATGTACTTTGTGCATATCAGGCGACACAAACACATAGCTTATAAATTTATCAACCTGACGTGGCATTTTTATATTGGCATGTGTTAGTTGTGTGAAAATAACGGAAAGCGATTGGTATAAAAACACAATGGCAATAGGTGTTCCCACAATAAAAACGCCCAGAATAGTAAATGAGAAACGAATAACACTTTCTATAGGATGGTGTCTGTTTCCTGTGGTTGTATCTACATGGTGATCGGTATG
>CBFHJN010000070.1:0-12869 GCA_965655805.1 Flavobacteriaceae bacterium | reverse complement strand
AATCTATTGCAGAAGTTGTTGAAGCTGCTGAAAGTCAAGAAAACATGTATTCATTAGGTAATATCCTACAATCCATGGCTTTTCAATTGGTTCTATTTAGTGTAGTAGGACTTATTGTAGCCTTAGTAGTTAAAAAAGAAGACGTACAAGCTTAATTAATTTCGTTACTTTTGATTTTTCAATTTTGAAATCATATACATGAATATATCAGTAGTCATACCACTACTTAACGAACAAGAATCGCTTAACGAACTATATGATTGGATTGCAAATGTTATGCAATCCAATCATTTTTCATATGAAATACTGTTTATTGATGATGGTAGTACGGATCATTCGTGGCAAATTATTCAACAACTCTCCGAAAAAAATAACGCTGTAAAAGGCATTCAATTTTTAAGGAATTTTGGAAAATCGCAAGCCTTACATGCAGGTTTTGAAAAAGCACAGGGTGATGTTGTCATTACCATGGATGCCGATCTTCAAGATAATCCCGAAGAAATACCGGAATTGTATAACATGATTGTTTCAGGTGGCTTTGACATGGTTTCAGGCTGGAAGAAAAAACGTTATGATTCGGTGCTTTCAAAAAATATGCCTTCCAAATTATTTAATTGGGCAGCCAGAAAAACATCTGGTGTTAAACTCAACGATTTTAATTGCGGATTGAAAGCCTATCGCCAAAACGTAGTTAAAAACATTGATGTAAATGGCGAAATGCACAGATACATTCCTGTTTTAGCCAAAAATGCTGGATTTACCAAAATAGGTGAAAAAGTCGTGCAACATCAAGCCCGAAAATACGGTGAAACTAAATTTGGTATGGATCGTTTTATTCACGGTTTTCTAGATTTAATCACCATTTGGTTTATTTCCCGTTTTGGAAGGCGACCTATGCATTTATTTGGCGCACTTGGTGTGTTAATGTTTGCCATTGGATTTGCATTCGCCTTGTATTTAGGTATTGATAAATTGTTTTTAAATCCCTTTGGCCGCCTGATTACAGATAGACCACAATTTTACATTGCTTTAGTAACCATGATTATTGGAACGCAATTTTTTGTGGCTGGTTTTTTAGGCGAAATTATATTGCGAACCAAAGAAAATCGAAAACGTTATTTAGTAAAGGATGCCATCTAACCCACAGAAGGCTCACATTTTTATGAATTTCGTACGTTTGTACACTACTTTATTTTAATTATGACATATATTAAACCTGATTTATTAGAACGTGTAAACACATGGTTAACACCTACTTTTGATGCAGAAACTCAAGATTATATAAAAGATTTAATCGCAACGAACCCTAACGAGTTAGAAGATGCTTTTTATAAAGATTTAGAATTCGGAACAGGTGGCATGCGAGGCATTATGGGAATTGGCACCAACCGAATCAACAAATATACGCTCGGAAAAAACACCCAAGGTTTAAGTAATTATTTGAAACAAAGTTTTCCAGGCGAAATTTTAAAAGTCGCCATTGCTTTTGATTGCCGACATAACAGTCAATCTTTAGCCAAATTGGTTGCCGATGTATTTTCAGCTAATAATATTGAAGTTTTTTTATTTGAAGATTTAAGGCCAACTCCCGAACTGTCCTTCACCTTAAAACATTTAAAATGCCATTGTGGGATTGTGCTTACCGCATCTCACAATCCACCAGAGTATAATGGTTACAAGGTATATTGGCAAGATGGTGGCCAATTAGTTCCGCCACAAGATGCCGAAATTATAGCGGAAATAAATAGCCTTCAATATTCTGAAATTAATTTTGAAGCGCAAGAACCTCTAATCAGTTATATTGGTGAAGCACTGGATAACGTGTTTATTGATGCATCGGTTAAAAACGGTAGTTTTAAAACAGAACAAAATGCCAAAGATAATCTGAATATTGTTTTCACATCATTACACGGAACGTCCATCACCATCATTCCAGAAACCCTAAAACGTGCTGGATATAACCAAGTTCACATTGTTAAAGAACAAGCCAAACCAGACGGTAATTTTCCAACTGTAAAATCACCTAATCCCGAAGAGCCAGCAGCTCTAAAAATGGCTCTAGAACTTGCTAACAAGGTGGATGCCGATATTGTTATTGGTACCGATCCAGATAGCGATCGTGTTGGTGTGGCTGTTCGTGATTTAGATAATAACATGATAATCTTAAATGGTAATCAAGCCATGGTGATTATGACGGAATTTCTACTAAAACAGTGGAAAAAAACCGATAGACTAAAGGGCAAAGAATTTATTGGTTCTACCATTGTTTCAACTCCTATGATGCAAAAATTAGCCGATGCTTATCAGGTTGAATGCAAAATTGGTTTAACGGGTTTTAAATGGATTGCCAAAATGATAAAAGACTTCCCAGAACTGAATTTTATTGGTGGTGGTGAAGAAAGTTTCGGGTTTATGGTCGGCGATTTTGTTCGCGATAAAGATGCCGTAACCGCTACCCTATTGGCTTGCGAAATTGCAGCCCAAGCAAAAGCGCAAGGCAACTCTATGTATGAAGCATTAATTAATTTATATGTAGAACATGGTTTATATAAAGAACGTTTAATTTCCATCACCAAAAAAGGCATTGAAGGCGCGCTTGAAATTAAGCAAATGATGATTAATGCTCGCGAAAACCCTCTAACTGTGGTTAACGGTTCTAAAGTTATAAAAATTGAAGATTATCAACTATCAACTTCTAAAAGTACTATTTCTGGGGAAACATCCGCCATCCATATTCCAAAATCTAATGTATTGATTTACTACTTGGAAGATGGTAGCCAAATTGCCTTAAGACCAAGCGGAACTGAACCAAAAATTAAATTCTATATTAGTGTGAATACCACATTAGACAATGTGTCAGCCTTTAAAGCAACGGAACAGAAATTGGAAGCGCAAATAGATCATATTATAAAAGATATGCACCTGTAAAATGAAAAAAATAATACATCAATTACTGCCTTTTATTAAGAAATACAAAATGCATGTATTCTTAAATGTATTTTTTAATTTATTATACGCCTTATTTAGCGCATTAGCATTTATTGCTTTAATCCCGATGCTAAATGTGTTGTTTGACAAAACCACAATTGTTACCGAAGCACCTGTTTGGACTGATATTTGGGATTTGAAAAATTATGGTCAAGATTTGCTGAATTATAAAGTCAGTAGTTATCTCGTTGATGGCAATGCTCAAATGGCTTTGGTAGTTGTTATAGCCATTGTTATCTCAACCTTTTTACTTAAAAACATTTTTGGTTATTTAGCCAATCAGCATGTAATGTATTTACGAAATGGCGTTTTAACAGATTTGCGCAAAGACATGTATCAAAAAATTATTCAACTGCCTCTACGCTTCTATTCTAAAAGACAAAAAGGTGATGTTATGGCACGTATTTTAGGCGATATTAATGAAATGCAAAATTCATTTTTTATTGTTTTAGAATTAATTGTACGCGAACCTTTAACCATTGTGTTTTCATTAGCTCTGATGTTTACCATCAGTTGGGAATTATCCGTGTTTGTACTCTGCTTTATTCCTATTGCTGGTTTTTTAATCTCTAGAATCGGTAAAAGTTTAAAAGGTAATTCACTGAAAGCCCAAGATGAATCGGGTAAATTAATTTCTATTGTTGAAGAATCATTAACAGGTTTAAAAATTGTAAAAAGTTATAATGCAGAACCAATTTTTACCAAAAATTTCACCAATTCAGCCGATCGAATTTTAAGATTATCCAATAAAATTGGGGTAAAAAACAACTTGGCTGGACCTGTTAGTGAAGTTTTAGGTATTGCCACTATTGCTGTATTATTATGGTATGGTGGGAAATTAGTGTTGATTGATAACATTATTGAAGGAACAACATTCATTGCGTTTATGGGATTGGCATACGCTATTTTAACACCTGCAAAAGCCATAAGTAAGGCCAGTTATAAAGTTAAAAACGGTATGGCAGCTGCGGATCGTGTATTTGAAATTCTACACGAAGAAGACAGCATGAAAGACAATCCAAATGCTATAGACTTCAAAGAATTTAAAAATAAAGTTTCTGTTAATAATATTTCGTTTAAATACGAAGATGAACTTGTTCTTAAAAACTTTAGCGTACAAGTAGATAAAGGTAAAACCGTGGCATTGGTTGGTCAATCCGGGAGCGGAAAAAGTACCATTGCCAATTTAGTTACGCGTTTTTATGATGTGAACGAAGGCAACATCACCATTGACGACGTTGATATTAAAAACATGACGAAAAAATCGTTACGCGATTTGATGGGTTTAGTTACACAGGACTCCATTTTGTTTAACGACTCCATAAAAAACAACATTCTCATTGGTAAACCAAATGCTACCGATGCCGAAGTGATAGATGCCCTAAAAATTGCCAATGCTTGGGAATTTGTTCAAGAATTACCAAACGGCATTGAAACCAATGTTGGCGATGCTGGAAACAATTTTTCAGGAGGACAAAAACAACGTTTAAGTATTGCCAGAGCAGTTCTTAAAAATCCACCGATTATGATTCTGGACGAAGCCACTTCGGCTTTAGATACTGAAAGCGAACGGTTGGTTCAAATTGCTTTAGAGAATATGATGAAAAACAGAACCTCTATTGTCATTGCGCATCGCTTATCTACCATTCAAAATGCCGATTTAATTGTAGTTATGAAACAAGGCGAAATTGTAGAGCAAGGTACACACACGGAATTAATGTTGATAAACGGCACCTACCGCAGATTGGTGGATATGCAGAGTTTTGAGTAAAAAAATTTATAGAAATTAGATTTTAGAAAGCTTCGCTTTCAGAGAATAAACAAGTTCAACTATTTGATTTTCTTATGTGTTAACCTTAATGTCTTAAACTGTTTCCGTTCGCTGCAACTGCCAACTGCATACTTTTTTTTTACAAATCCATTAAACTTTTTTACCTTCAGGTAGTCTAATGATAAAATCGATTTGTGAATTCCGAAACCCAATTAATTGCCGATTTACAGTCTGAAAGCAAACGAGAACCTGCTTTCAATGAGTTGGTTGCGCAATATAAAGAGCGTTTGTATTGGCATATTCGGAATATGGTAAAAAGTCACGATGATGCAGATGATGTGTTGCAGAACACCTTCATAAAAATTTATAAAAACATTTGTAATTTTAAAGGTGATAGCAAATTATTTTCTTGGATGTACCGCATTGCCACTAATGAAGCACTAACATTTATAAACAAACGTGCCAAGCAAATGCAAATAAGCAATGAGGAAGTTCAAGCTTTAGCCATTGCCAATTTACAAGCTGATGTATATTTTGAAGGTGACGATATTCAACTTAAATTACAACAAGCCATTAGCACCTTACCAGAAAAGCAACAACTCGTTTTTAATATGAAATATTTTCAAGAATTAAAATATAAGGATATGGCTGAAATTTTAGAAACCAGTGAAGGTGCTCTGAAATCGTCTTACCATATTGCCGTAAAAAAAGTTGAAGCGTTTCTTTTGAATAATTAAACCTTTTTAAGAATTTTGAGTCTAAACAGTAATGAAAAACAGCAAATTACATAGCATTAAAAAATCCGGTTTTAAAACACCTGATAATTACTTTCAGAATTTTGAATCATCGCTTTTAAGCGAAATAGCACTCAAAGAACAAAGTAAATCATCAGGATTTAAAGTGCCTAAAAATTATTTTGAAACCTTCGAAGTTTCTAAAATCGATACTGGTTCATTAGAAAAGAAAGAAACAAAAGTGATTCCTTTATTTTCTAAAAAAAATTGGTTGTATGCTGCTAGTATTGCTGCAATTGGTATTTTACTTATTAGTTTACCAGATTTTAATCAATCCGTTAGTTTTTCCTCTTTAGATAATGAAAGCATTGAAAATTATATCCTAACAAACGATTATGAATCATCAACTTTAAATAATCTTATTACAGATCCAGCAGCTTTTGAAGATGCCATTTATAATGAAGCTTTAAGTGACATATCTTTAGAAAGTTATTTATATAATAATGCCGATTTAGAAGATTTAGACTAAATCATAAAAAACACAAACGTATGAAGTATATTTTTTTAATAATAGCGACTGTTTTTTTGAGCATTACAGGTTTTGCCCAAAAATCGGAAAGTCATCATGAGAAAATAAAAACCTTAAAAGTGGCTTACATCACAGAAAAATTAAATCTTACTCAATCTGAAGCACAAAAATTTTGGCCAATCTATAATAAGTTTGATAAAGATTATGATGCATTACGTGATGCTAGTTCAAGTAAACGAAGGAATATTGACGTTGATAATGTTACGGAAAGTGAAGCCAAAACCTTAATTGCAGAAATGAGTGATTTGTCCAATAAAAGACATCAGTTGTTTCAAAAATACATGACAGATTTGCAAACCGTTATTCCGGCTAAAAAAGTCATTCTTTTAAAGAAAGTAGAAGATGATTTTAAACGAAAAATGTTTGAAGAGTATAAAAGCAGACATGGGAAATCAAAAAAACATCCCTAAAATAATATATAAAGAAAGCAGCCCAATGGCTGCTTTTTTTAGCGTTTAAAGTGCAATTTACTAATTCTACCTTGTCCTGAAGCATAGGCAATACTATCATTTAAGAAGCGAATAGCATAAAACCCTTCGTCTGATAATCGTGTCCACGTCGTTCCGTTGTCTTTGGAATAATCGATTCCCTTAAAACCAATAGCAACTAATTCCTTCCCATCGCGATTTGGAATATATTGTACGCAACTGCGATAACCTGGCTCTTGGTTTTCACCCACTAATCCCCATGTTTTTCCACCATCCGTCGTTCTAATTTTATTTGCGGAATTATCATCTGGATTGGTATAGTCTCCACCAATGGCAAAACCATTGTTTTCGTCATAAAAATCAATAGAATACATACCTGTTGTTTCTTTTCCTTGAACAATTGGTGTTGTAAAAATTTCCCAAGTTTCACCTTTATCTGGCGAATATAAAACACTACTTGTAGTACCTCCTGTGGCAATCCATGTTTTAGAACCTTGAATGGCAATGTTGGTATTACTCGCGGCAAATGCCGCAGAACCGTTGCTTGTATCTGGTAAAATATCACAGGAAATTTTGTTCCAAGAACTGCCACCATCACGAGTTATTACTATGCTTAAACAATTGTCAGTAGCATCACCTATAGCTATCCCTTCTTCCGTATTCCAAAATGCCATGGCATCGTAAAACACGTTTTCGTGTTCCTCTTTGTATACCAAATCCATAGAACCGGAATTATTAGTTTTAAACAACAAGGCTGGATTCCCAACATTCAACATGAAGAAATCTTCCGTATTATTTGCTATTGCCCGAAATTCTAAATTTAATGAGTCATAGGTTTGTTCTGAAATGAGCCATTTATCAGCTTCAGAACTATACAAACCATAAGTGTTGTTATTGGCGGCAAACGCTAAACTGGTTTTATCAAGAATTTCTAATGCACGAATACTCAAGGTCGAATCGGTTAAAATAGTTTGTATTTCTACTTTTAAAATAGGCATTTTTGACTTTTCGGAATCATTATTACAAGCTAAAAAAGTTAGCATTAAAAAGAATAAACAAATATATCTCATGGTTGGTATTTTCTATAAAAGTAGAAAAGCTAAACGAATTTTTAGATAATCTCCTAAAGAAATAAACTTTATGTACCTTTGCAAGCTAATAAATAACTAAAAAGTATCCCGTTTTAAGTTCTAAACTTCGGAATACTGCATACATTTAAAGAATGCGATTACATAGAAACTTATGTTTTGCCGTAATAGACGGTTTAACACTAATATTTAATGAAGGTAAATATGCTGATAAAGTCATTCAGCAATTACTAAAACGCGATAAACGTTGGGGAAGTCGCGATCGTGGTTTTGTAGCCGAAACCACCTACGAAATAGTTCGTTGGAAACGATTATATTCCGAAATAGCCGAAGTTAAGGAACCATATAGCCGTGAGGATTTATGGCGTGTCTTCGCAGTTTGGGCAACATTGAGAGGCATTAAATTACCTGATTGGAAATATTTTGAAAACACACCGACACGTAAAATTAAAGGCCGTTTTGATGAACTTTCAAAAATTAGAAAATTCAAAGAATCCATTCCAGATTGGATGGACGAAATAGGCGTTAAAGAATTAGGTGAAGCTGCCTGGACCAAAGAAATTGCTGCTTTAAATGAACAAGCTGATGTTATTTTACGAGTCAATACGCTTCAAACAACCAAAGAAGAACTACAAGCCGAATTATTCGACTTAGGAATTGAAACAGAGTTTATAAAAGATTATCCAAATGCGTTACGTTTAAAAGAACGTGCTAATGTTTTTACAACCGATGCTTTTAAAAATGGCCATTTTGAAGTTCAAGATGCATCGTCACAATTGGTTGCTGAATTTTTAAACGTAGAACCTGGTATGCGTGTGGTGGATACCTGTGCTGGAGCTGGTGGAAAAACTTTGCATTTAGCTTCATTAATGGAAAACAAAGGGCAAATTATTGCATTAGATATTTATGCCAATAAACTAAATGAACTAAAGCGTCGCGCCAAACGAAATGGTGCTCACAATATTGAGCCTAGACATATAGAATCTACGAAAGTTATTAAAAAACTATACGACAAGGCAGACCGTGTGCTAATTGATGCACCTTGTTCTGGATTGGGTGTTTTACGCAGAAACCCAGATGCCAAATGGAAACTAGAGCCTGAATTTATAGATAACATAAAGGTTACGCAACAAGAAATTTTACAGCAATATTCACGCATGGTTAAATCAGGTGGACAATTAGTTTATGCTACTTGTTCCGTTTTGCCTTCTGAAAACCAAAATCAGGTAGAAACATTTTTAGCATCTGATTTAGGAAAAGATTTCACCTTCGTAAAAGATAAAAAAGTATTGGCTTCAAAAACAGGTTTCGACGGATTTTATATGGCCTTACTTAAAAAGAAATAAAAAAACACTATGAAAAAACTATACACCCTTCTCGTTTTAATTATAAGTTCGGTAACATTTGCGCAAGTTCCAGCTAACTATTACAGCACAGCAACTGGAACTGGAACAACTCTTAAAACCCAATTAAAACGTATTATTAACACAGCTAATGACGGCTTATCACCTGAATATTTTCATAACGATCAAGGTTATGATGCTATGGATGGTTTTATTTCCTCTTATGAATTAGATAATTATTATGAAGTAGGAAGCAACACTATTTTAGACCCATATTCTGAAAATCCTAATGGTGCAGATCCATACACATTTACGCCAGGTTCAGACGAATGTGGAAATTATAGTGGCGAAGGGGATTGTTATAACAAAGAGCACGTAATTCCGCAATCTGTTTTCAACGAGCAAACTCCTATGCGAAGTGATGCGCATGAATTATTACCAACCGATGGTCGTGTAAACGGGTTTAGAGGAAGTTTTCCTTTTGGACGTGTGGATGACACTAATTTAACCAACCAAAATGGTATTTCAAATCCGACACAAAATGGCTCTAAATTAGGAGGCAATTTAAATAGTGGTTATTCAGCTGGATATTCAGGGACGGTGTTTGAGCCTATTGATGAATTTAAAGGTGATATTGCCCGAATCCATTTTTACTTTGCTACACGCTACGAAGATCAAGTTGCAGGTTGGGGAAGTTATCCTATGTTTAACGGTACATCTGATGTGGTTTTTGATGAAACCTTCTTAAGCATTTTATTACAATGGCATGCTATGGATCCCGTTTCGCAAAAAGAAATAGATAGAAATGATAATATTTTCTACAACCATCAATCTAACAGAAACCCGTTTATAGATCACCCAGAGTATGTCAACCTAATTTGGAATCCAACGCCAGATACCGAAGCACCTTCTGCTCCTACAAACCTAATGGCTTCAAATCCTACAGATAGCACTATTGATTTAAGTTGGACAGCTGCAACTGATAATATATCAGTTACCTCTTATGACGTTTATATTGATGGAACCAATAGTTTTAACACCACTAATACGGCCTTTATTGTAACCGGTTTGACACCAGAAACGACCTATTGTTTTACTATTAAAGCCAAGGATGCTGCTGATAATGAATCCGTTTTTAGCAATCAAGCTTGCGAAACGACGCTTGAAGGCGGTCCAACGGGTTCAACATGTGCTTCTGAAACCTTTGGAAATATTCCTACCACAGATACAAATGCTTACACGGATAGAAGTTGGACTGGAGATAATGGAGCTGAATGGACAGCAACGCATGCGCGTACAAGCGAAACCATTGTTGGCGCAGCCATTACTTTAGATAACAGAGATACAGGAGATAATGCAGTGATTACATCACCCGTTGTTACTAGTGGAATTGGCAATCTAACCCTTACAACTCAAAGAAAATTTAGTGGTACCAACGGCAATCTAAACCTATACGTAAATGGTGAGTTAAAAGGCACCATACCTTATTCTGATGCGGTTCAAACAACAACCATTTCAAATATTAATGAGGAAGGAAATATTATAGTAACAATTTCCGAAGAGGCTCCTGGAAACCGTGTAGCCATTGATAATTTATCATGGACCTGCTACACAAATTTAAGCACTGACGATTTCATGTCATCAACTGTGAACATCTATCCAAATCCAGTAAAAAACAGCTTAAATATTAAATTGAAGTATCCAAAAGAAACGCAAATTGACATTTATAATGTACTAGGTAAAAAAGTTATTTCTAAAGGGATTTATTCATCAGATATCATTAATACTGAACCATTAAGTAGTGGTATGTATATTATTAGAATGAAACAAGACGAAACAATAATAAGTAAGAAACTTATAAAACGATAAATTTAAAAGCGACTGTAACGAGTCGCTTTTTTTTTGTTAATAACCACGTGAATAACTCGCCATTTTCAATAATGGAAATAGTAATTATTACGCTGAAAAAAAGTAAATTTGCGCTTTATAAAAACAACACATCAAACTCTTTCATAATGATTCATTTCTTCGGAAACCAAAACAGTAAAATATTTGCTGTTCAAGCAACAAAAGAATTATCAACGGAAACCACATCTAAATTAGTGTGGTTGTTTGGCAACCAGCCAAAAATAGAACAAGCATCTCTTGATGCTTTTTTTGTTGGGCCTCGTGCTGCCATGATTACGCCTTGGAGTACCAATGCTGTTGAAATCACTCAAAATATGGGTATTGAAGGCATCATTCGCATTGAAGAATTTGTAGTCTCTTCCGAAAATTTCAAGGATTTCGATCCCATGATTTCCGAAAAATACAACGGTTTAAATCAAGAATCATTTACCATCAATATTCAACCAGATGCTATTTTAAATATTGATGATATTTCGGCCTACAACCAACAAGAAGGTTTGGCATTAAATGATGAAGAAGTTGATTATTTAAATGATGTTTCAAAAAAAATAGGCAGACCCTTAACCGATTCTGAAGTTTTTGGATTTTCGCAAGTGAATTCAGAGCATTGCCGCCATAAAATTTTTAACGGTACGTTTGTTATTGATGGTGTAGAAAAACCAACATCACTTTTCAAACTCATCAAAGAAACATCTAAACAACATCCAAACGATATTGTATCGGCTTATAAAGATAATGTCGCGTTTATTAAAGGGCCAAGAGTGCAACAGTTTGCTCCTAAAACAGCTGACAAACCCGATTTTTATCAAATAAAAGATTTTGACTCTGTAATTTCATTAAAAGCAGAAACACATAATTTCCCGACGACTGTAGAACCGTTTAATGGCGCTGCAACGGGATCTGGTGGTGAAATTCGCGATAGACTAGCAGGCGGAAAAGGCTCGTTACCACTGGCTGGAACTGCTGTTTATATGACCTCCTACTCTAGATTAGAAGAAACACGTCCTTGGGAAGAAAAAATGCAGGCAAGACCTTGGTTATACCAAACACCAATGGACATTTTAATAAAAGCCAGTAATGGTGCTTCCGATTTTGGAAATAAATTTGGACAACCGCTTATTTGTGGTTCAGTGCTAACATTTGAGCATGAAGAAAATGCCGCTTCAAGTGATGCCAAAGCTAGAAAGTTAGGTTATGATAAAGTCATTATGCAAGCTGGAGGTATTGGTTATGGCAAAGCAGATCAAGCTATTAAAGACAAACCTAAAGTTGGCGATAAAATAGTCATTCTTGGTGGCGAAAACTACCGAATTGGTATGGGTGGCGCAGCCGTTTCATCAGCAGATACAGGCGAATTTTCTTCAGGTATCGAATTAAATGCCGTGCAACGCTCTAACCCAGAAATGCAGAAACGCGCAGCCAATGCCGTTCGTGGTATGGTGGAAAGTAATGAAAATTTCATTGTGTCTATTCACGATCATGGTGCTGGAGGACATTTAAATTGTTTGAGTGAATTAGTTGAAGAAACTGGCGGAAAAATTGATTTAGATAAATTACCAGTAGGCGATCCAACACTATCTGCTAAAGAAGTTATTGGAAACGAATCTCAAGAACGTATGGGATTAGTCATTGCCGAAAAACATATAGATACACTGCATAAAATAGCGGAACGTGAACGTTCTCCAATGTACACTGTTGGTGACGTTACAGGAAACAATCGTTTTACATTCGAGTCTGAAACCACTGGCAAAAAACCTATGGATTTAGCACTTGAAGATATGTTTGGATCGTCACCAAAAACCATTATGTCGGACACAACGGTTGAGAGAAATTATAAAAACCCACGCTATAAGGCGAAGAATTTTCATATCTATTTGGAGCAAGTTTTACAACTGGAAGCTGTAGCTTGTAAAGATTGGTTAACCAACAAAGTAGATCGTTGTGTTGGTGGAAAAGTTGCCAAACAACAGTGTGTAGGCTCTTTACAAATTCCGCTGAATAATGTAGGCGTTATGGCTTT
>CBFHJN010000069.1:12673-12918 GCA_965655805.1 Flavobacteriaceae bacterium | reverse complement strand
CATAGCCTCATCCACAGCCAGACGACCAGCCGTATCTATAATCACCACATTGAAACCATTGGCTTTTGCATACGCAATACCAGCTTTAGAGATGGCTACAGGATCTGTATTACCTCTATCGCTAAAAACCTCAACTCCAATCTGTTCACCAACAACGTGCAACTGATCTATTGCCGCAGGACGATAGACGTCACAGGCTACCAATAATGGTTTTTTAGTCTTTTTATTTTTAAGATAGTTGGCAA
>CBFHJN010000069.1:0-12663 GCA_965655805.1 Flavobacteriaceae bacterium | reverse complement strand
AGACCAGACATTAAAATCACGCTGGGATTCCCGGAAAGGTTTATCCCTTCGGCATCGCCTCCCATGAGTTCTGTTAATTCGTCCTTAACGAGTTTCACCATTAATTGTCCTGGCTGTAAACTTGTCAATACGTTTTGGCCTAGCGCTTTCTCTTTTACGCGATTGGTAAATTCTTTGGCTATTTTAAAGTTAACATCGGCATCTAAAAGGGCTCTTCGTACTTCCTTTAAAGTTTCGGCTACGTTTACTTCTGTAATACTTCCGTGACCTTTTAATACGTGTAACGCTTTATCTAACTTTTCACTTAAATTATTAAACATACTTCTTATAAATTTTAAAGAGGCAAATTTAATGATTTAGCAGCTATTATTAAAGCGATGTGGATATTTTAATTACACAAAAAACTGGAGAAAAGATATTTTTCAATAGCCTATCCCCAGTTCTAAAACCTCAATCTTTCTTTTTCAGATTATTTTATGTTGAAAAACACATTATTGCTTTTCAAAAACTAATACAAATTCCATATTATTATCATCATTTACTGAATGAACTTCAACTCTTGTACTATTTACTTCAGTAATGTACCAATCGTCATCCATTTGCCAGTATGGAAATTGACCTAAATAGTTAATTACAAATCTTAAATTTCCTTCCTGATCCCTAAGCACTTCATAGCCTAATTCTGCCATCCAACTACCATTATCACCTAATAATGTTGCATCGCTTTGAAAACCGAATGTAATACCATCATAATCTTCAGAGTTTTCAACATTCTCCATTGTGGAGTATGTTACTTCCCAATTACCATCGTTTAACCAATCTTTAATTTGGGTAGTATCTGCATCTTGATTATCACTCACGCAGGTTTTCCTTAAAATTAAACGTCTAGGTTGCTGTGAATCATAAAAAGTTATTTCATCTTCTGTCATTGAAATAACAGTATAATACCCTCCTAAACTGAAGGTTTCTCCCGTCATAGCTAAAAGAACAAATAAATCATTATCACTGTTTCCTGTTTCACGCTCTAAATTGCCATAATTAATTATACTTGTTCCTACTTCTGCAAGCGCAAAATCGTTTTCAAAAAAAGTAAACAACACGTCATCATAATCTGATGTTTGGTCTACATTATTGACTTGAAAACTATAAACTTCCCACTGGCATTCGCTCAAAACACTTAACATCTCATCAACAGTGTAATAATAACACTCCATAACCATAGTGTCTGAACTATTAAGAGCTTCAAACTGCAATCTACCTTCTTCACACGCGACAACCAACCAACTACCTGTAATGGCCTGAATATCTGGTGCAGAAACATTATTAAACTCAACCACTACGCCATCTGCTGATTGTTGGGAAGACCAATACATTACTGCTGTTACACCATTTCCAGTAATAATTGCTTCTGTGTTTGAGGAAAAGTCAATATTATAAGTTATTAGATGATCGTCTCCATTAAAACTAACCACTTTCCAATTACATCCTTGTAAATACATATCCACATCTGTTTCTGAACATCCTGAAGGATTACAGTTTTCCACAAACAAATCTATCGTGAACACATCAAAATTTGAAGGGTTGCTTATAAGCTCTACTCTTACATAAATCATTTCTGCTGGAACAGATGTGTTTAAATAAGCTTCTGGATTTGCTATTCCATTTACATTGGCCTGCGCATTCGTTTCGCTTATGTGATAGCTTACATTAAATTGATTTGGGCTCTCGCAATTGTTATAAACTGTTGTTAAATCAAACAATCCTACACCATTATTCGGGGTATTGTCTGTGCTATCGCAAACAGTTAATATGATGTTGGCATTAATCTCCTGAACTTCTTCAAAACAGGCAAATGGATTTGGATTTACAGAACAATCTTGTTCTAGAACCATTTCTACGGTTTGATTTCCAGTCTCTTGAATTAGCACATAACGATCCTCATCGCAATCTTCAACTATCCAATCTCCTTCTAATTCTGTGAAGTCGGTTAAAGCACTAATTGTTACCACAACACTACCATTTACAACAGAAGTAAACCATTCTCCTCCAACAGTCACAGAACCTGTACCAAATATAATTTGCAATAAATTATTTTCGTTAAAATATAGATGGTAACCAAGATAATCGTTATTTGCATTATAGGCAGCAATTACCCAATTACATTCCTGTAAATTTTCTGAAACATCCTCTAATTCGCAATCATCTTCACAATTATCTCCAGCAGCATTAATAACTTCCTCTAAGGCTTGATTATTGGTAACTTCAACTGTGGTACCATTTGTATATTGAATTGACACCGGAAAATTTAAACTTGTTAGAACAGCACCACTATTACCATCTTCCAGTCCTTCTAAAAAAATATACAACTCGTAATCATTATCTATTACAACGGTATCAATAATTTGAAAACTGGTGTTATAAATTGAAAAGGAAATTGGATATACAAAATCCGCACATTCTATAAGGTCTTCATCTGCCATACAGGAGCCAATAAATGCTTCTAATGCGTCCACTGAATCGATATTAACTTCGGTATAATCGTTTAAAATTATAGTTATTGGAAATAGGAAACCTAAATCGTCTTCATCGGTATTGCTGGCATCAAAAATAGCTTCCAGCAGACTTAAATCTTCAAGGGTTTCAATGGTTAAGGTGATGCCGTTGGCTTCAATGGTTACCGGTAAATTAACTGTAAAACAATCGCTATTATCCAAAAGATTATCAACACTTCCGTCATTTGCCGAAGCGTTTCGCATAAGGTTGGCCAAATTGGATTCTGACTGTATAATTTCCTGTTCGTTTGGTGCTGTTTCTTCAATAACCTCATCTTGGCATGCGGTAAATGTGAAAAACAAAATTCCAATAAGTAGGTAGAAAAATTTGATTGGTTGTTTCATGATATGTATTTTAATTAGACTCATTTCTTATAAAACAGTTTAAATCTAAAAACTCCTACCATGCCATCCATTTTTTTTTACATTTACAGGCAGAAACTTTAAAAATGTCGAAAGATATAAACGAAAATATTTGTAACGAACAGCTCTTCTCAAAGCTATTCCAAACACATGCCAAAAACTTGCATGACTTTTTATATTATAAATTTGGAAGCCATTTAAATCCGCAAGATCAAGTCCAGGAAGCTTTTATAAAACTCTGGAAAAACTGTAAAGACATACAACCATCCAAAGCAAAATCCTATTTGTTTACAGTTGCCAATAATTTAACGTTGAATGCAGTAGCACATCAAAAAGTGGTGTTGAAATTTCAAGAAATAAAACCCAAATCATCCACAAACGAAAATCCACAATTTCTTTTAGAAGAAAGTGAATACATGCAGAAACTTCAAAAAGCGATTACGAATTTAACCGAAGCACAACGGGTTGCTTTTTTATTAAACCGAATTGAAGGTAAAAAACATAAAGAAATTGCAGAGCTCTTGGACATTTCAACAAAAGCTGTAGAGAAACGCATTTATGGCGCTTTAAAACAATTACGAAAGGATATTGAAAATATTTAAAAAGCAAGGTAGGAAAAAGAAGGCGCTACTTGTTATATAGATGAATAAGTACATCATGGATAAAGAAAAACTCATACAAAAATGGTTGCAAGACGATTTAAACCCTCAAGAACTTGAGGCGTTTAAAGCGTTGGAAGATTATGATGCGCTCATGAAATTATCTGAAGGCTTAAAACAGTTTAAGGCGCCAGCGTTTGATGAACAAGGTGTTTTTGACAGCATTTCCACAAAAACTATTAAAAAAACACCATCAAAAAAACATTGGTTAAAACCTTTGTTACGGATAGCTGCTTTACTTGCCATTTTGTTTAGTGTGTATTATTATACATCAACTTTAGACACACATATTTCAACATTAACTGCTGAAAAAACAACAATCGAGCTACCAGATCATTCGAAAGTCACTTTAAATGCCTTATCCAAATTAAGCTACAACAAAAAAAAATGGCATAACCAACGTGAATTGAATTTAGAAGGTGAAGCTTATTTTAAAGTGGAAAAGGGTTCCAAATTCAAGGTGCAAACAGCTTCTGGAACCGTTTCTGTTTTGGGCACTCAATTTTTGGTAGAAAATAGAGCTGATATTTTTGAAGTAGTCTGTTTTGAAGGATCCGTAAAAGTAACCACCAATAAAACGGAAACAATTTTAAAACCAGGCGACCAATTTTTAATATTAGATGGCGAAGTAATTGCTAAAGAAAAAGAAGCTGCAACAGCTCCTGCTTGGCTACAAGATGAGAGTGTTTTTAACAGTATGCCTTATAAATACGTGCTAAAAGAACTAGAGAGACAGTACCAAGTGCGTTTTGATGCTACAGGAATTCCAGTAAACACCTTATTTACAGGGAAATTTGTTCACACCAATTTAAATATGGCCTTAAAAGCCATAACAGTACCACTAAACCTAACGTATACACAAGAAGACGATTTGATTATTTTGCATGAAAAATAAATATTCTATTATTTTTTTTATTTGCTTCTTGAGTCTGTTTGGAAAGCTTCAAGCACAGAATACTGCTTTAAATACATTGGCCTTAAAAACCATTTTAAAAGAGGTTGAACAACAATATCAATTGTCTTTTTCTTATGCAGATGCTACTATTGCAGACAAAAAACTGGTTCCTCCTGCAAAAACCCTATCAAAAGCACAACTTATTCGGTATTTAGAAACCGAAACGCATTTGGTTTTTGAAGCGTTAGACGCTGAAAATTTTGCCATTAGACTAACCGTTTTTTCAGATATTACAAAAACCCAGTATTTAAATGAGGTATTACTTACCAAATATTTAACCGAAGGTATCTCGTTGCAAGCCGATGGTACATCGCATATCCATTTAAAAAGGTTTGGCATTTTACCTGGTTCAATAGAACCAGATGTGTTGCAAACTGTTCAAGCCTTACCTGGTATTACTAGTGTGGACGAACGTATTTCTAATTTAAATATTCGTGGTGGCACCAACGATCAGAACCTAATACTTTGGGATGGTGTAAAAATGTATCAAACGGGTCATTTTTTCGGACTTATTTCGGCATTTAATCCCTCGCTTATTGCTCGGGTTGTCGTTTCAAAAAACGGTTCTAGCGCACAATTTGGCGATGGTGTTTCTGGGATTATTGATATGCAAACATCACACGAGGTTTCACAGGGTTTTTCGGCTAATATGGGAATTAATATGTTGGCTGCCGATGCCTTTGTTCAGATTCCTATTTCAGAAAAAATAAGCATGCAAATTGCTGGAAGACGCTCCATAACAGATGCTTTTAATACGCCGACTTATAAGCAGTATTTTAAACGTATTTTTCAGGATTCCGATTTAACAAATCCTAATGAAACCGTTATTACCAATACAGAAACGTTTTATTTCTATGATATTTCAGGAAAATTGGTTTATGATGTTTCTAAAAATGACAAAGTTGAAATTAGTTTTCTCACGATTGACAATGCTTTAGATTATGAAGAAACAGCAACTATTAACAACACCAACACCATTAGCAACAGCCAATTATCTCAAGGAAGTCTCGCCATAAACACCCAATACACCAAAAATTGGAGCAACAAACTTCAAACTATTTTTCAAGCTTATTATTCAAGTTACAATTTAGATGCCAACCACAGTGATGTGAGTAACATGAAACAACTAATTCAGGAAAATAAAGTTACTGAAGGCAGTTTTAAAGCATACTTACGCTATAATGTAGACGAACAGTTAAACTATCAAGGTGGTTATCAATATTCCGAAATTGGTATTAGTAACCTAGAAGATGTTTCCAATCCAGATTACAGACGTTACATTAAGGAAGTGCTACGAACTCATGGTTTTTTTAACGAATTGTCTTTTAAATCGAAATCTGGAAATACACGAGCACGCTTTGGATTTCGGGTGAATTATATAGAGAAATTCTCCGATTTTTATTTTGAACCACGCATCAGTTTCAATCAAATATTTGCAGACAACTTTCGTGTTGAAGTGCTTGCCGAATTGAAAAGTCAAACCACGTCACAAATTATCGATTTGCAAAACGATTTTTTAGGCATAGAAAAAAAACGTTGGATTTTAGCCAATGACAACGATATTCCTGTTATTAAAAGTCAGCAATTATCAACAGGTATTCATTACAAAAAAAACGATTGGTTGGTAAGCTTGGAAGGCTATCTAAAAGAAGTGGATGGTATTACTTCAAGAAGTCAAGGTTTTCAAAATCAGTTTCAGTACACAAATGCTATTGGCACTTATACCATTACTGGCTTGGATTTTTTAATAAACAAACAGTTTAAACATTTTAGCACTTGGATGGGTTATTCGTTTAGTAAAAACAACTACAACTTTTCGGATTTAAATCAGGGTGAAAAATTTCCAAACAACGTCGATATAAGACATCAATTAAACGCTTCAGCAACCTATACTTTGAACCGATTAAAACTGGCTTTGGGTTTTAATTGGCACTCTGGAAGGCCAACTACCTTAATCAATATGTCAGAATCTAAAGCAACTAACAGTTTGGTTTATGGCAAACCCAATGCAAGTCGTTTATCAGATTATTGGCGAACAGACGTGTCTGCCGTTTACGATTTCTCTATTTCAAAACGCATTAAAGCAGAAGTTGGCGCTTCTATTTGGAATGTATTTAATACCGAAAACAGTATTAACAGTTATTATGTTATGGATGCCAACAACCAAGTAATACAGGTAGAAAATGTATCGTTAGGTTTCACGCCTAATGCTGTGTTGCGTGTTGTGTTTTAAAACATTAGTCTTTATTGTTGTGGAATTTATTTTTCTGATGAATTTTTCCTGCAAAATAACCTAAAGCGAATGGTAAAAACAAAAGAACAGCAAACAGTAGAACCACATACAGTAAAATGGTTCCTGTTAAATCTTTTACATGAATCATCGCTTCATCAACAATTCTTACCGAAATTTGCCCAGCTTCGTCTGCCACTGCCTTGCGTTCTCTTAAAATAATACTATCTAAAGCAATACGTTCGCGTCTAATGATAGTATCAATGGCCTTGCGCTCTAAAACCATACGTTCGCTAACAAAAGCGATTTCTTCATTAAGACTGTAAAATAAATATCGCATATCATTAGAAAAAGATTTTAAAGCCATATTTAATTTATCAGGTGTATTTTCGGCAATATCACTTAACCGATCAACTTTCATTTCAATGGTTGCCATAACCTCTTTTATTTGAACAGAGTCGAATCCCTTTTCTTTCAGCATTAATTCCGTATTCCACTTAAATTGTTTTCCAGCTGCATCTGTAGAAAAGCTTAATTTATCTGAAAAATTGGACATGACTTCCGATAGAGAGCCAACCGTTGTAAACGCCAAGCTGTCTGGTACTTTTAAAAATTCCACATAATCACTTCTTACAGTATTATGCTTTAGGTTTTGAGCTGTTAATGGATGCTCTTGTGCATAACGTATAGCAAAATCTTTATGCTTTTGAAAAACTTCTGGTTTAAAAAATTGCCTGGCTTTTTTCTCAATATCATTGACGTTATCTTGAGATACTTGTGCCACATAATTGGTATACGTGCCAAAATAATCCAATGCTTCAGGCGTGTTCATAAAATGTCTTACCTGTAACATATAGGTCCAAGTATCCATTAAAGATAATTTAGGTGAACTTTGAAAAGCTGTATTTTTAAAGGTATTTAAGGTTTCTATCTTCCATCGATACGCATGTTTTTGCAAGTTAGTATTTGTTGTAGCTAAAATAATGCTATCGGCTGCAAATTCCACACGATTGGTTGCGTCTGTAACAAGAGATTGCGTTAGTAAACGCATATTCAACTCTTGTTTTGAAAGTGGTTCTTGTGCTGTTTCAATTTTGAATAAAGAACAATTATAACAGATTCCACTAATGCCAATAAGTAAGGCAAAGCGCTTAAGTGCATTTAAAAACAAGGGAAGTTTCACATAATTGGTTTATACCTTAAATATAATAACAAATATGCGAACTATTACTATTCTAAAATAAAAAACTAAATAACAAAGACTTACTACATGCGCTCTGGAACCTGTATACCTAATAAACTGAAGCCGTTTTTAATAATTTGCGCAACAGATTTCGACATCTGCATACGAAATATTTTTTCCATATCAGAATCGGCTCCTAAAATAGATACATTTTGATAGAAGGAGTTGAAGCCTTTTACCAAATCATAAATATAATTCGCTACTAATGCAGGACTATGATTCTGTGCTGCATTTTGAATCACTTCTGGAAATAATTCTATATGCTTAATGAGTTCGCGTTCTTTTTCATGCAATGAAATACCTGAAACAGGTTTTGAAAAATCGAAATCTGCTTTTCTTAAAATAGCTTGAATGCGCGCGTAGGTATACTGAATAAAAGGCCCAGTGTTTCCTTGAAAATCAACAGACTCCTTCGGATCGAATAAAATGCGTTTTTTAGGATCTACTTTTAAAATGTAATATTTTAAAGCTCCCATTCCTATAGTTTTGTATAAGTCTTGCTTATCAGCTTCTGAATAACCATCTAATTTCCCAAGTTCATTGGAAATATCTTCAGCTGTATCATTCATATCTTGCATTAAATCGTCAGCATCTACAACTGTTCCTTCGCGACTTTTCATTTTTCCACTCGGTAAATCAACCATACCATAACTTAAATGGAATAGATTTTTGGCCCAATCAAAACCTAATTTCTTCAAAATTAAAAATAAGACTTGAAAATGATAATCTTGCTCGTTTCCAACCGTATAAACCATACCTCCTACATCTGGATAATCTTTAACACGCTGAATAGCTGTTCCTATATCTTGTGTCATATAAACAGCTGTGCCATCTGATCGTAAAACAATTTTTTCATCTAAACCATCTTCCGTTAAATCGCACCAAACAGAGCCATCCTCTTTTTTATAGAAAACACCTGTTTTTAAACCTTCGGCAACAAATTCTTTTCCTAATAAATAGGTTTCACTTTCGTAATATAATTTATCGAAATCAACGCCTAGATTTTTATATGTCGTATTAAATCCATCATAAACCCATCCGTTCATTTTGTTCCAAAGTGCAACGACGGCTTCGTTTCCTGCTTCCCATTGACGAAGCATATTTTGAGCTTCAATTAGAATTGGTGCTTCTTGCTTCGCTTCGACTTCCGTTTTTCCTTGACTTATTAAATCAGCAATTTCCTTTTTGTACTCCTGATCGAACTTCACATAGTAATTTCCAACCAATTTATCACCTTTTAATCCAGTAGATTCTGGTGTTTCACCACTTCCAAATCGTTCCCACGCAACCATACTTTTACAAATATGAATACCACGATCATTAATAATTTGTGTTTTGTATACTTTTTTACCAGATGCCTTTAAAATTTGGGCAACACTGAAGCCTAATAAGTTATTTCGAATATGTCCTAAATGTAAGGGCTTGTTGGTGTTTGGCGAAGAGTATTCCACCATAATCGCTTTTTCATTACTTTTTGGTGCAACAAATCCAAACGTATCTTGTTGAGACATACCATTGAAAAAGTTCAGATAATAGGAAGTTTCAATTTCAATATTCAAAAATCCTTTAACAACATTGAAATCTGTAACTACATTCAGGTTATCTTTTAAATACTGGCCAATTTTCTCACCAATTTGAACAGGATTTCCTTTAACCTCACGCAACATGGAGAAAACAACCACTGTAATATCGCCAGGAAACTCTTTACGTGTGGCTTGAAATTCTACTGAAGAAATAGCTACATTATAAATAGAGTTTACCGCTTGTTTAACAGATTCTGAAAGGGTTTCTTGAAGATTCATTTTTTGGATTTTTAAGAGTGCAAAGATACTATTTTAATACAAGTTATGCATGAAATTTCTGTGCAGAGTTATCGCTCTCTAATATTTTCTGTTTTAAGTACGTTTAAACTTTGACTAAAATTTTCAAAATAATAACAAAAAATCAGGTCAAAATAAACTAGACAAAAAGCATCTCACAAAATGAATTAAATGACTGCCTGTAGACATGTGCATTTCGTCGATAAAAGTGTCGTTATTCCAAGATAATTACCGTTAGTCGGAAAGGTTTTTTTTGAATAAAAAGTGATTGGTCATTTCAACTAATTTATTGGTATTAAAACCTAAAAATTAGCATTTTATATCTCTTTTAAACACTTTTGTTTTGTAAATGCTATTGACCCCAAATTAATGGGCTTTCTAAACTAACTAATATATCACGTGCTTTAACGTTGTATGGCAAGGGCCTTATAACCCTTGATAATACTACTTGTTGTGGCTGTATAATTGTATGAGGCAATTAATTACTTTGATAATTTTTCTTTCTGTTACTATTTGTTTTTCCCAAACAAAAGAGCAGGATAGTCTTACTATACAATTAGCATTTCAAAAATCTGACACATCTAAAGTTGAAACATCGTTAAGACTGATTAAGTCACTTTATGATAGCAAAGAATACGCTAAATCTTTACAATTTATTTCTGAAAGCGAGAAGCTATCCAACGCTTTGAATTATCAAAAAGGAAATGCCGAAATCACCTATTATAAAGCTTTAATTTTCGCTGAAAGGGACGATTATATTAATGCAATTGACAACTACACAAAATCGAAAGATTTATTTATCACTTTAAATGACACTTTAAACATTGCTAAAGTAAATAATAGCATAGGTTTAATAGAAATTGCGCGTGGAAATTACAATAAAGGGCTACAATATTCATTATCTGCCATAATAGAATTAGAAAAACGCGGTTTACATAAAGAATTATGTTCTGCCTACAAAAATTTGGCAAATGCCTATGAACATATTAATAATCGCTCGAAATCTATTGAATTCAATTTGAAACGTTTGGATATCGAGAAAATTTTAAATGACAAAGCAGGTATTGTATCGACGCATAAAAAACTAGCTGAATTGTATTCTCTTGAAAAGGAAAACCGAAAAGCTATTGATTACTATGAAAAAGTGCTGCGTGACTTGGACGATGATAATGATTCCTTAAGGGGTGAAGTTTTACCGCGTTTAGGAGGTGAGTATCTTCAATTTAAAGATTATGATGTTGCTGCCAATTATTTGTTGGAAGGGTTGAAATTAAATAGACAAACCAATAACCAACTAGGTTTATTGATTTCATTAAACAATTTAGGAAAACTAAATTTACAACAAAACAGAACCACTAGTGCTGAAATTCAATTAGCAGAAGCTGGCACCATTGCAAAGTCGTTAAAAAACGATCAGCAGTTATTAATGAATTATAAATTAATGACTGTGTTAGATTCTACCAATAGAAACTATGAACGTGCTTTCGAGAGGCAACGTGATTATTTTAATTTGAAACGAAAAATTGATTTAGAGAATCAAACGCCTCAAATTAAATCCATTTCTCAACTACCCTCTTCAACAGATATTAATGCTATTAGTAAATCCGTAGATTCTAATATTTTAGCGCAGCATGAACAAGAGAATTCTGAAAACGAGAAAAAACTCAATGATTTAACATTAGTTTTCTACATACTGTTAGCTGTATTTGCCATTGTGCTTACATTTTTTGTAATGATTTACTTAAAACGCAATAGTCGCTTAAAATACACCAGAGATTTAGAAGAAAAGAATCAGAAAATTGAATTACAAAATGCTGCAATTTTAGAACAAACCAAACATTTAGAAGACATAAATAAAGTTAAAGACCGTTTGTTTTCCATTGTGTCTCATGATTTAAAAGATTCTTTAACATCTATAAAAGGATTTATTGATTTATTAAATGATGGTTCGTTAACGCAATCCGAATTTAATTCTCTTATTCCAGAATTAAGTGAAAATGCAAATAATGCCTCGCTACTGCTTTTCAATTTGTTAAACTGGTCTAAATCCCAGATGCAATCGTTAGAATCAAATCCGAGTTTATTTGATATTCAGGAGGTATTTGATGAAAAAACAGAACTTCTCGAGCAAAAACTGCACAAAAAAGGCATTACATTAATTAATCAAACCTTACATGATTTTGTTTATGCAGATCGTAGTATGATTGAAATTGTGGTTCAAAATTTACTGACAAACGCCATAAAATTCAGTAAATCTGGCGATTCAATAACCGTAGCTAATCATATTAGTAATGGACGCTCTATAATTAGTATTTCGGATACAGGCGTTGGTATTGCGCCGGAAAATTTAGACAAACTTTTCAAAAATAGTACGTTTACAACTGTTGGTACGAGTAATGAAAAAGGAACCGGTTTAGGACTTACTATTTGCAAAGAATTAGTAGATCTTAATCATGGGAAAATTTGGGTTGAAAGCAGTTTAAATAAAGGCACTACCTTTTATATTGAACTTCCAAAATCAAATCCAATAATTTAATTGCTTAAGCTTTAGGAAGAAAAACTTCAGCCATCATACAGCGTGCACTTCCACCACCACAGGTTTCAATAGTATCCAACGAACTAGACAAAATAGAACAATGCTTTTCAATTTCTGCAATTTGAGCCGTTGTTAAGCTACTATGAGCCGTTTGACTCATTACTAAATAACGCTTATTTAAATGCCCTTGAACTTGAAGCATATTTCCTGCAAACTGATGCATTTGTGTCTCTGTAATTTCTATAATTGTTTTACCATCTTCTTTTAAGTTATTTACCACTAATTTCCGCTCTTTTTTATCATCA
>CBFHJN010000068.1:0-12990 GCA_965655805.1 Flavobacteriaceae bacterium | reverse complement strand
GCATATTAAAGGCAATTGGAAAATCGTAATCTGATAAGGCATCTAGAATTAATTGCTCGACAGAACTTCCCCAAGCTGTTGTATTTTTTCGCATTTTCGTCATATCACCTACTAAAACGCCTGCACAATTATCAAAATAACCTGCACGTTTCATGCTCTGCAGCATGCGATCTACATGGTATTTATATTCGCCAATTTCTTCAATAAAAATAATTTTACCAGCCGTATCTATACTGCTCTTTGAACCCAACATAGTATGCAATATGGTTAAGTTACCACCAACAATAGGCGCTTTTACAAATCCGACTTTGTTAAAATCAGAAGCTTTTAACGTATAGGAAAGCGGCTCACCAAAAAGTGCTTTTTTAAAGGTTGCTATAGTTTCTTCCAATCCTGTTTCATCGGCTGTTAAGCTGGTACACATCATGGCGTGAATGGTTTCAAAACCATGATTATGAAAATCATTATGCAAAGCTGTAATATCACTATAGCCAATGAGCCATTTAGGGTCTTTTTTGAATTTTGTATAATCTAATTTGTCTAAAATTCTAACTGTTCCATAACCACCACGTGCCGCCCAAATAGCACTAACCGATGGATTATCCATCGCTTTTTGAAAATCCTCACAGCGTTGTGCATCGGTTCCTGCAAAATGATTGTTTTGACTAAAAACATGCTTACCAACTAAAGCATGCAAACCCCAACTTTCTAATAAGTTTACGGCTCGTTGAACTTCCGCTTGACGATTTTTTAAAATTCCTGAAGGTGCCACAATAGCAACCGTATCACCTGCTTTTAAATATGGTGGTTGTATCAATTTTTGTGTTTTTTGAGTTGACAAATCAGTTTGTTTTGCGGTACCTGTTCCAAAGAACAAAACGCTACAAAACAACAGTAATATTATAGAGATTTTCGACATATTGTAAATGTACATTTTTTTTCTAAATCGACCTTAAAATGTGTACTTTTGTGAGTTCAAATAAATAATGAAAAGCAGATAGGCGTGCATGTGTCTTCTGCTTCTGACTATAAGTTTTTTAATACCATGAATCAACCAAAACGATATACCATTACAGCCGCTTTACCATACACAAATGGCCCTATTCACATTGGACATTTAGCTGGTGTTTATGTGCCTGCTGATATTTACGCACGTTATTTACGCTTAACCAATAATGATGTTGCCTTTATTTGCGGTAGTGATGAACATGGTGTTCCTATTACCATTAAAGCGAAAAAAGAAGGTGTTTCGCCTCAAGATATCGTTGATAAATATCATGCCATTATTAAAAAATCGTTTGAAGATTTCGGCATTACCTTTGATAATTATTCGCGAACATCAGCAAAAATTCATCATGATACGGCTCAAGAATTCTTTAAAACCTTATATGACAAAGGCGCGTTTATAGAAGAAGTTACCGAGCAATTATACGACGAAGAAGCCAATCAGTTTTTAGCCGATCGTTTTGTAACGGGAACCTGCCCGAAATGCGGCAATGAAGACGCATATGGTGATCAATGTGAAAAATGCGGAAGCAGTTTAAATGCGACTGATTTAATTAATCCGAAATCGGCCATTACTGGGAATGTACCAACTTTAAAAGAAACCAAACACTGGTTTTTACCTTTAGATAAACATGAAGATTTTTTAAAAGAATGGATTTTAAAAGGTCATAAAAAAGATTGGAAACCCAATGTTTACGGCCAAGTCAAATCTTGGATTGATGATGGTTTGCGACCACGAGCTGTAACCAGAGATTTGGATTGGGGAATTCCTGTTCCTGTTGAAGGTGGTGAGGGTAAAGTTCTTTACGTCTGGTTTGATGCACCAATTGGCTATATTTCTGCTACTAAAGAGTGGGCAGAACGCGTTGGAAAAGATTGGGAACCATACTGGAAAAGTGACGACACCAAATTGGTTCACTTTATTGGAAAAGACAATATTGTATTTCACTGTATTATTTTCCCAAGCATGCTAAAAGCTGAAGGTTCTTATATTTTACCAGATAACGTGCCTGCCAATGAGTTTTTAAACCTAGAAGGTCAGAAATTATCCACTTCAAAAAATTGGGCTGTTTGGTTACCAGATTATTTGGAAGATTTCCCAAATCAGCAAGATGTGTTGCGTTATGCTTTAACAGCTAATGCACCAGAAAGTAAGGATAACGATTTTACATGGGCAGATTTTCAAGCCAGAAACAACAATGAGTTGGTGGCTATTTTTGGAAATTTCATTAATCGTGTGGTCGTTTTAACCAACAAATATTATGATGGTTTTGTTCCTGAAGCTTCAGAATTCTCAAAGGTAGATGAAGAAATTTTAGCTGCCATTAAAGCCTATCCTACTGTTATTTCAAGTTCTATAGAGCGTTATCGTTTTCGTGAAGCATCACAAGAATTCATGAATTTAGCACGATTAGGAAATAAATATTTAGCGGATGAAGAACCTTGGAAGTTGGTTAAAACAGATGAAGCACGAACCAAAACCATTATGTTCGTGGCCTTACAAATCGCTTCGGCTCTAGCCAAATTAGGTGAACCCTTTTTACCATTTACGTCTGCAAAATTGAAACAGATTCTTCGCGTTGCTCTGAATGACAGTGACAGCTCGAGCGCAGTCGAGAACTCATGGAACGATATTTCAAATAAAGACACGCTAATTCCCGCAGGACATCAAATTGGACAAGCTGAATTATTATTTTCTAAAATTGAAGACGAAACCATTCAATTACAATTAGATAAATTAGAAGCCAGTAAAAAAGCAAATGAAGCCGCTAACAAAAAAGTAGATCCAGAAAAAGAAACCATCACATTTGAAGATTTTTCAAAACTCGATTTACGCGTAGGTACTATTTTAGAAGCTGAAAAAATGCCGAAAGCTAACAAGCTTTTAGTTTTAAAAGTGGATACTGGTATTGATGTTAGAACAATTGTTTCGGGTATTGCTGAAAGCTTTAAACCCGAAGATATTATTGGCAGAAAAGTGACGGTTTTAGTCAATTTAGCGCCCAGAAAATTACGAGGTGTGGAAAGTCAAGGCATGATTTTAATGACGGAAAACCCAGAAGGTAAATTGGTGTTTGTAAATCCTGATGATGCTTCGGTAGCGAATGGACTTCAAATTTCTTAAACCTACTTTATGAATAAAATTTCCGTATTTATGTTACTCTTTTTGAGTGCATTTAGCATGTTCAGTCAAAAAGCAGTTTTATCATTTAAAAACGAAGACGTTTCTAGAAAAACAAGTAAAGATGCTTTTACACTTTCTAATACGGTTACTAACGATTTAACCATACTGATGGTAGAGCGTAAAGATGTTTATGCCTACTTGTTTAATTCGGATTTTGAATTGCAATCGCAATTTCAAACAGAACTTATAAAAAGTAAGTATGACCAGGCTTTAGGTTTTAAATTAACGGACTCCCAACAGCACATTTTATTTTCTAATGAAAAGAAAACGCAATTTGCCGTTCTTACTTTAGATTTCAAGACAAAAAAAAGTACAGCAACAGAACTTGATTTCGAATTTAATAATGAACTGTTTATTGAAGCTGTTAATTATAAAAACAAATTATATGTTTTATCCAGCACATCAGAACAAGTCATTATTATTCGGGAAATGACCGATGCTTTGGGCTTCAAAACCGTTACTCGCATACCAATAAAACACAACGATGTTAATTTGCGCGAACGGAAAAGTTATAGTTCATTCTCATTTGCTGGAACCTTAAAAACAAATATTCAAAAAATTGATCCGCGTGTGCCCAATGCTATTGAGCAAACGTCAAGAGCTAATAAAATGTACCAGTATGATAATTTAGTCTTTATTACTTTTGAGATTGAAGACATCGGAACATTAGCCTACACCATTAATTTTGATGATTTTTCGCATAGCACAAAAATTTATGAGTATCCAACAGGCAAATTGAACGATTTAAAGCGGTATAACTCGTATATCAGTCCCGAGTACTTTTATCAAATAGCAAGTTCCAGAGACGAAATGCGCTTTATAATCAATGATATTTCGGGAACGCCAATTAAAGAGTTTTTTGTAAAAAAGGATGCTACCATATCCTTCAAAAACACACCAATCATTCAGGAAGGAGTAACAGCTGTCCCTTTTGTAAACCGTCGTGAACTAGAAGAAAGTTCGAAATATTTGCGTAAAATTTCCACTGGTGATTTAGGTATGACTGTTCTGTTTCAGGATAATCATTTTTATATAACCCTTGGTGGCAATAAAGAAATAAGCACAGGTGGAAGTATGATGATGACAGGCGGAATGGTCACTGCTGGAACGACACATGTGGTGACAATGAATCCTACTCATTATAGTTACAGCTCGTATACATCATCCAAATCAACATATTTCACTTCTAAATTTGACAGCTATTTTAATCATGTGAAAGGCAAGGTTTCTGAAAATGTTTTCGAAAAAATAAAAAAATTCAGCCATAAGTATAAATATATCACAGCTGAAGATGTGTTTTTTCATCATAATCAACTTTATTATGGGTCTTTCAATTTAAAAAACGCAACATATAGTTTGGTACCTTTTAAATAGGTGTTAATTGGTCAGTCACTTTATTAGCAAGTAAAACAGGGGTAAGTAAGCCCAATAACAAACAGATTTAAAGGGTTCTAATTCTTTTTTAGCATTCGGATTTTAATCATTTGAATTAATTTACAACTCAATTAAAACGTACTTTTGAAGTATTAAAATCTTAAACTTATGAAACAGATTATCGTATTACTTTTAACCTTGAGTGTGTTGTCCTGCGGAACAACCAACGTAGTTAGAAACTCGGAAAAAGATTTGAAAGGCACTTGGACATTAAACTCCTTTAATTACAGTAAAACAGGCGTCTTTAATGTCAATATTTTTGATGATGCCTCAACCGATTGTTTTGAAGGCAGTACTTGGGAATTTGTTCCAAATAACAATACAGGAACCTATCAAATAAATAGTAGTGGTTGTGCAACAGGCGAACGCAATTTCAATTTTTATATTCAAGAAATTGACCAAGCAACTGGACTTTACAATTTCATGTTGAAACCAACCAATGCTAAAGGTAAGTCAGATAACAATCAAGGGTATCGTTTAAAACTCGCTGGTATTACCGAAACAACTATGCAATGGCGACAAACCGTAACCTTGGATGGTAGCCCCTTTACTATATTCATGAATTTTACAAAACTATAATAAGATGAAAAAGTCACTAAATAAATTAAGTATTATAGCTCTTGCAACTATATTGGTAATTACGTTTACCAACTGTAAGGCAGTAGATAATGCAAACAACAGACAAAAAGGAGCTGCCATTGGTGTAGCTGGAGGTGCCATTTTAGGTGCTATTATTGGAAATAATGTAGGTAGTGGAAATTCAGAACTTGGTGCGCTTATTGGAGGCGTCGTTGGTGGTGGTGCTGGTGTTATTATTGGAAATCAAATGGATAAACAAGCACAACGTATAGAAGAAGAAGTTCCTGGTGCAACCGTGGAACGCGTAGATCAAGGAATTGTAGTTACATTTGACGAAAATAGTGGTGTTAGGTTTGCAACTGAAAAATATAATATTAACGCACAAGCGCAGCAAAATTTAGATAAATTAGCAGGTGTATTCCAAGAGTATCCAGACACCAATCTTTTAATTGTTGGTCATACAGATAGCACTGGAAATGACGCTTACAACATGACCTTATCCAAAAACAGAGCCATGGCTGTAACTAACTATTTAAGAGACGTTAACGGTATCAGTTCTTCACGTTTAACCACGCATTGGTTTGGTGAGGAACAACCAATTGCTGATAATTCTACGGAAGCAGGTCGTGCAAATAACAGACGTGTTAATATTGCCATTGTTCCTAATGATGATATGGTTAATGACGCCAAACAACAATCCGGAAACTAAAACCTAAACATACAATTATGAAAAAGCACCTATTAGCACTGACACTTTTAACCTTAATTTTTTCGGTAAGTTGTAAGTCCGATAAAAATGAAACCACAGAGGAATCAGTCGTCGAAACCGCTGAGCCAGAACCAAAACCAGATATGCATACCAGTCAAAATTCATTAGACTGGAAAGGCACCTATATAGGAACATTACCTTGTGCGGATTGTGAAGGTATTAAAACCACTATTCGTTTAAACGAAGACATGTCCTATGATGCTGTTATGGAATATTTGGGTAAAGAAGCTGGCGTTTTTGAAACTCGTGGCTATTACAAATGGGAAGATGACGGTCAAAATATTTTACTGTCTGATGATAATGAAACCAAATATAAAGTTGGTGAAAATAAACTAATTCAATTAGATAAATCAGACCAAATCATCACTGGTGAATTAGCTGATATGTACGTCTTAAAGAAACAAGACATGGATGCCAATCAAGACATTACTTTTACCGATACGAAATGGAAGTTAGTTAAAATAATGGGGCAAGATGTTTCAGATTCTGAAGCTTTTATATCCTTTGCTACTGAAGAAAATAAGGTATTTGGAAACAGCGGTTGCAATACCTTTAATGGAACCTACACCATTGAAAACGGGAGTCAACTATCCTTGTCAAAAGTCGCAACCACTATGATGGCGTGCCCAGATATGACTATTGAAAAACAATTTTTAGACGTAATTAATACAACCGATAATTTTTCATTAAACGGAAAAACAATGACCTTAAACAAGGCAAAAATGGCGCCTTTAGCAGTTTTTGAGGCTGTAGAATAAGTCCATTGCATCTCTATAAATGAAAAACCTCGTAGACTATGTACTGCGAGGTTTTTTTTAGTATTTTTCTGCACTGAAAACATGTGCCTCTTTAATGGCATTTTAATCAAAAAAACATGTCTACCAATTTAAAATCCCATTGGAATACCGCTTATAATAAAGAAGACTCCCAATTAGGTTGGTTTGAGGAAAACCCAGAAGAAACCATGCGGTTGGTTCAACAAACCCAATTACCCAAAAACGCTAAAATTCTGAATGTTGGCGCAGGAACCACCACATTAATTGAAGCACTTTTAGATGCTGGCTATACAAATCTTATAGCAAATGATGTAAGTGAATTAGCTCTAGAAAAACTTCAAATACGCGTTAATAAATCGCATAATTACCATTTAAATTCTGTGGTGGACGATTTAACCAACTCTAAACAATTGGACAGTTTAAAGCCAATTGATTTATGGATAGATCGTGCTGTGTTGCATTTCTTTTTAAAGGAAGATGAACAGCTAGCATATTTCAACCTCATTAAAAAAATGGTTTCAAAAAATGGTTTTGTGCTTATTGCTGTTTTTGCAACAAATGGCGCCGAAAAATGCTGTGGCCTCGATTTAAAACGCTACAATTCTGATATGCTAGAAGAAAAATTAGGCCCTGATTTCAAACTAGTTTCCAGCTTTAATCACACCTTCGTCAATCCGTTTGGTGGCGAACGCCCTTATATTTACACACTCTTTAAAAGATTATAATGCACGTACTTTCTTATATTATTGAAAATACCCAATTACCTGAAGCTTCAGTCAAAAACACCATTGAATTATTAAACGAAGCCTGTACCATTCCGTTTATTTCGCGCTACAGAAAAGAACGAACAGGTAATTTAGATGAAGTTCAAATTGGTAAAATCGTTAAGTTTAAGGAGCAATTTGAAGCATTAGAAAAACGCAAATCAACCATTCTAAAAGCATTAGAAGAACAAGATGTTTTAACCGCTGAATTACAACAAAAAATTGAAGCCACCCAAGATTTAACCACCCTTGAAGATTTATATTTACCCTTCAAAAAAAGTAGAAAAACCAAAGCCGAAACAGCTCGAAAAAACGGTTTAGAACCCTTGGCTAAAATTATCATGAGCCAGAATGCATCAGATTTGGAATCTATTGCTTTTAAATACATTAAAGGCGAAATAACTTCGGTTGAAGATGCGCTGGAAGGCGCTCGTCATATTATCGCTGAATGGATTAACGAACGAACCGATGTTCGGAATAATATTCGCCAGCAATTAGAACGTTTTGCTATAATTTCTACCAAGGTAGTAATGTCTAAAAAAGATGATGAAACCGCACAAAAATTTCGTGATTATTTTGAATGGGAAGAAGCGTTGGGCCGCATTCCTTCACACAGATTACTGGCCATTCTTCGTGCTGAAAAGGAAGGTTTTATAAAAGCAAAAATCGCCATTGCTGACGAAAAAGCATTATTCAAAATTGAAGATCGCATTATTAAATCCAAAAATGCATGTGCATCTCAAATTCAACTAGCCATTCAAGATGCTTACAAACGCTTATTATTTCCGTCATTAAGTAATGAAGCCCTTCAAAATGCCAAAGAAAAAGCCGATGCCTCGGCTATTACGGTATTTGCCAAAAACTTAAAACAATTATTGTTGGGTTCGCCTTTGGGAGAAAAACGTGTGCTTGCCATAGATCCTGGTTTTCGGACAGGCTGTAAAATTGTGTGTTTGGATGCCCAAGGTAATCTAAAACACAACGAAACCATTTATCCGCATCCACCAAAAAGTGACGCTATTGGAGCCATGAAAAAAATAGCTTCATTAGCCGAAGCGTATAAAATTGAAGCTATTGCTATTGGTAACGGAACGGCATCTAGAGAAACGGAAGCCTTAATAAGAAAAGTCCATTTTAAAAACGACATTCAAGTTTTTGTGGTTAGTGAAGCTGGAGCCAGTATTTATTCGGCTTCCAAAATTGCGCGTGAGGAATTTCCAAATTATGATGTTACCGTTCGAGGATCCGTTTCTATTGGAAGACGTTTACAAGATCCACTAGCCGAACTGGTTAAAATTGATGCCAAATCTATTGGAGTTGGTCAATATCAGCATGATATAGACCAAAGCAAACTTCAGAAAGAATTAGATATTGTGGTTGAAAATTGTGTGAATGCGGTTGGAGTCAACATTAACACAGCCAGCACGTCCTTATTGAGTTATGTATCTGGAATTGGGCCTAAATTAGCCGAAAATATTTTTAATTATAGAACAGAACATGGTGTTTTCAAATCTCGAAACGCTATTAAAAAAGTACCGCGATTAGGTGATAAAGCGTTTGAACAAGGTGCTGCTTTTTTAAGAATAAAGGAGTCTAAAAACCCATTAGACGATTCCGCAGTACATCCTGAAAGTTATGCTATTGTTGAAAAAATGGCGAAAGATTTAGGCAAACCTATTTCAGATTTAATTGGAAATGCCAGCGCGCTCCAAAAAATAGACTTAACTAAATATTGTACAGACTCCGTAGGTTTACCAACCCTTCAAGATATTATTAAAGAGCTGGAAAAACCAGGATTGGATATTCGGGAGCAAGCCAAAGTATTTACATTTAATCAGAATATCAAATCCATTACCGATTTACAAGAAGGACAATTGCTTCCCGGCATCGTCAACAATATCACCAATTTTGGCGCTTTTGTAGATGTGGGCATTAAGGAAAGCGGATTAATTCACGTTTCTAATTTATCTGATAGTTTTGTGAGTGATGTGAATGCGCATGTGAGTTTGCATCAACAAGTTATTGTAAAAGTTCTGGAAGTTGATGTGCCACGAAAACGCATTCAACTAAAACTGCATAAATAACATGCTTAAAATTGCCTTCCATCCTATTTATAAACATCCTTTGCCAGAAGGTCACAGGTTTCCTATGTTAAAATATGAGTTGTTACCAAAGCAATTAATTCATGAAGGCACCTGTACGGAAAATAATTTCTTTGAACCTGAAATTCCCGATGATTCTCATATTTTACGCGTACATACCAAAGCATATTTTGATGATTTAAAAAATCTGACTTTAGATGCAAAAGCGATTCGAAAAATAGGCTTTCCATTAAGTGATGCATTAGTTAAGCGCGAAGTTATTATTGCTGATGGCACCATAAAAGCGAGTGAATTTTCATTAAAACACGGGATTTCCATGAATATAGCAGGCGGAACACATCATGCCTACACCAATCGTGGCGAAGGATTTTGCATGTTGAACGATCAAGCTATTGGTGCACGCTATCTACTTGACAAAAAATTAGCTAGCAAAATTCTGATTGTAGATTTAGATGTGCATCAAGGCAATGGCACTGCCGAAATATTTAAAGACGATTCGTCTGTTTTCACCTTTTCTATGCATGCAGAAAGCAACTATCCGTTTAAGAAAGAAGAAAGCGATTTGGATATTGCATTAGAAACAAATACGACTGATGACAACTATTTATCAATTTTAAAAGACACATTGCCCAAAATAATTTCGACTGAAAAACCCGATTTTATCTACTATTTGTCTGGTGTAGATGTGATTGCTTCCGATAAATTAGGAAAATTAGCGCTTACCATTGCAGGCTGTAAAGAACGTGATCGATTTGTTTTGCAGACTTGTAAAGATTCAGAAATTCCCGTAATGTGTAGTATGGGTGGCGGTTATTCGCCCGATATAAAAACCATTATTAAAGCTCATGCCAACACCTTTCGTTTGGCGCAACACATCTTCTTTTAATACATAATTCGCCAATAATAATTTTAATCCTAAATAAGGGATAATATATCATCAGTAATTGCTAATTTACTATCAGTATTTACAGAAATCAGTCGCTACTTTTGCAGCTTGTTAAATTATAAGGTTTGATAGTATGAAAAAGGCAAGAATTGCTCTTTTTATAGGCATTATTTGTATTTCGATATTCCCAATTTTGGTGAAGTTAAACTTAACACCAGGCATTATTTCGGCGTTTTACCGCATGGCATTTTCGTTTATATTAATTTTACCATATGTATTGTTGAAAAAGCAATTAAAAATTCCCAACGTAAAAGCAGGACTTTTGGCCGTTCTTTGTGGAATTATTTTTGGAAGCGATGTGGCCGTTTGGAACATTGCCATTCAGGAGTCGACTGCCACACAAGCATCATTGTTAACAAACTTATCCCCAGTTTGGGTTGGTGTTTTAGCCCTATTTTTTCTGAAAGATAAACCACGAGGTAATTTTTGGATTGGCACATTAGTGGCGGTTTTTGGCATGATGTTATTAGTCGGTTTCTCAACGTTTAGAAACTTGGATTTCGATTTAGCTTTTAGTTTCGGAATTCTTTCTGGTGTATTCTATGCATTTTATATGTTATTAAGCAAGGAGGCTTTAAAACAACTCGATGTATTAAGTTTTATGACCATAAGCCTTGGCGCATCATCCGTGTTTTTAGGTTTTTTAAGCTACGGGTTAAACGAACCGTTTTCTGGATTCTCCAATATGGGTTGGTTTGTATTGGTTTTGCAAGCCGTTATCTGTCAGCTAGCTGCCTGGTTGCTCATTAGTTTTGCCACTAAAAAAATGCGTGCTACGCGTGTTTCCGTCAGTTTATTAGGTCAAGGTATTTTAGCATCAATATTAGCTTGGTTTCTTTTAAACGAAACTATTAGTATGCAAATGGTTTTTGGTGGTTTGGTTTTACTTTTCGGTATTCGGATTACCTTTTATGAAAAACAAATTCATAAAAAATTACTCAAAATACCAGATGCCATTAGCGTTTTAAAATTTCATAGAAAATAAGTATTTTAGGCTTTAAAACTTCCGGATACGTATGAATTGGATTCTACTAATAATTGCTGGATTATTTGAGGTAGCTTTTGCGACCTGTTTAGGGAAGTTCAAGGAAACTTCTGGACAAATTGCCACCTATTGGTTTATAGGTTTTTTGGTGTGCTTAACGATTAGCATGGTTCTTTTGGTAAAAGCCACGCAGAGTTTACCTATTGGAACCGCTTATGCCGTTTGGACAGGAATTGGAGCCATAGGAACCGTTTTAGTTGGCATCTTTATTTTTAAAGAACCTGCCGATTTCTGGCGCTTATTCTTTATAACCACCTTAGTCGTTTCTATTGTTGGGTTAAAATTTGTGAGCAATTAATCTGTTTAAAATCCAAACTTTATTTAGGATTCTTCTAACATGAAAGCTTTAGAAATTATGTAACTTTACTCAAAAGCATATATTATGGTATCAAAAAAAATTGAAAACGCATTAAACGGACAAATCCGTGTAGAAGCGGAGTCGTCACAAATATATTTAGCCATGGCCTGCTGGGCAGAAGTAAAAGGCCTTGAAGGTGTGGCAAACTTTATGTACAGCCAATCTCAAGAAGAGCGCGACCACATGCTAAAACTGATTAAGTTTGTGAATGAGCGTGGCGGACATGCCCATGTTTCGGAATTAAAAGCACCAAATGTAACCTTTAAATCTTTCCAAGAAATGTTTGAAAAACTGTATGAGCACGAAGTGTTTGTTTCAGAAAGTATTAACGATTTGGTACATATTAGTTTACAGGAAAAAGATTATGCCACGCACAATTTCTTACAGTGGTATGTAGCCGAACAAATTGAAGAAGAAGCCATGGCACGCACCATTTTAGATAAAATAAATTTAATAGGAAACGATAAAGGTGGATTGTATTTGTTTGATCGTGATATTGAGCAATTAACTATTAGTTCAGCAGCCTCAACAGGAACAGTTTAATTTTAACAGATAATTTTATTTAGAATCAATAAAAACAATTAATTTTGTCTTATTATCTACACATGAAACCATTGTGGGCAAAAAGAAAGACAAGAAAAAGCAGAAAAAGGCTTTAAAAGCATTACGCGAAGCAGGTATCATTTCTGCGGAGAAGAAAGTAAAAAGCAAATGCTGTGAAAAATATTTAAAAAGCGAAAAAAAACGATGTGGCAAATGTCCGTGTTTTGATTTGCTTCAAAAAGTTGCATAAAAAAAGCCGCGAAGGTCATTCGCGGCTTGTCTTTTTTTATTGCAATTATTACTTGCCAAACATCAGCAATTCGTTACATAACACTTCGGTAATGTAATGCTTCTTGCCGTCTTTATCATCCCAAGACCGGTTGGTTAATTTGCCTTCTATAGCAATTTCTTGTCCTTTGGTAACATACTCCTCAACGACTTTTACCAAGCCATTTTTTACTATCACATTATGCCAGTAGGTACG
>CBFHJN010000067.1:0-13001 GCA_965655805.1 Flavobacteriaceae bacterium | reverse complement strand
CAAAGCTTTACGATAACCTTCAGGATTTGCCATTCCAAAATTACGATACTGACGCGTTTTGGTATTGTAGCCTTTTTGCTGACCAATAATCATAAAAGTTTGATCGCCAATTTTACCTAAACCGCCAATCATGGCTTTATCATCTTTAACATTCCGATCACCATGAAGTTCTAAAAACGATTCGCCACAAAGTGCATTCACGTAATCCAAAGTATAAGGACGATTTGGATGACGTGACATTTGCACGCGCTGCCAAGGGGTTAAATTCTTATAAATATCTTTTTTGGTAGCAATTAATTTCTTCTCAATTTGCTTACAAGTTTCGGTTACATCTACATCACTCTCTGTACCTATCACCTCGCATTTCTGCAATTGATCTTCAAGTTCTTTAATTGGAAGTTCAAATTCTAAATATTCCATAGGAATTTTTAATTTAAATTAGTTAGCCTACAAACCTACATATTTTTTTCATTTTATACCGAAGTAAAAAGACGAAATATTAGGCATGCATAATGCTTTTTACAAATGTACTAATTACCAAATACATGATAAAAATAATAATCTAATTTAAGATGAAAGCAAACGATTTTGACGTCGCTTTCTGCTATTTTTTAATATCCCATTTAATAAAACCACTCCTATTATTATAGCTGCACCAATATAGAAATTTATGCTCATTTTTTCTTTTTCAGGAAAGATGATGACAGCTAGAATAATGCCATAAATTGGCTCTACATTATACGTTAATACAACCGTAAACGGGCTAATGTAGCGCATAACATAAACCGAAGCAATAAAGGCATAAGCCGTACAAACCGATGCTAGAATTATTAAATAAATCCAGTCCGTTGTATATAGTACGAAAAATTCAGCTGAAAATCCCTTTCCAGAAATAATCAAGTAAATACTAATGAAAGCCACACCACTAATAAATTCATAAAATGAAATAACAGTGGCTGAATGTTTTTCTAAAAATCTACCATTTAAAACAGCAAAAAGTGATGACAAAAAGGCCGAAATAATACCCAAAATAATGCCCAACCAATAGTGTAATTCACTTTGCGTGATGATGAAAACACCTATGATTACCAAAATTCCAAATAGAATTTCGTAACCAATTAGTTTTCGCCTATAAATTAAAGGCTCAATAAACGAGGCAAAAAAAGCACCTGTGGAAAACATGGCTAGCGTAATGGAAATATTCGATACTTTAATAGCAGCAAAAAATGTAATCCAGTGTAAAGCAATGACAATTCCGGCAAAACTTAACATACCAATAGCTGGTAAAGAAATTCTAATTTTAGCTTTAGAGAAATACACATAACCACTCATAAAAATAAGCGCTATAAGCATCCGATACCATACAAGCGAAATAGCTTCAATGGAAATTAACTGACCTAAAATAGCTGTAAATCCAGCAATAAAAACCAAGACATGTAAATGTCCGTAATTCTTTAACTTATCGTTTAGCATTGTAAAGCAAGTAAGCCGCTAATATACCGAATATAATGTTCGGAAACCATACTGCAATTAATGGTGGAAAATCAGATTGTGCTGCTAAAACTCCGAAAATCTTATCAAAGAAAACGAATACCATGGCTATGCAAATACCAAAAGCTAAGTTAACGCCCATTCCACCACGTCGTTTTATAGATGACACAGCAACAGCAATAATGGTTAAAATAAAAACAGACACTGGTAAACTCCAAATTCTATATTTTACCAATTTATAGCGACTAATATATGATGAACCACGTGCTTCTTCTTTTTCAATAAAACGGTTTAATTCACCATATTGTAACGTTTCTGCAATATATTCAACAGGCGTTAAATCTTCCAAATCAAAATCAAAATGAACATTCTCACGTCTACTGGATTCCAAAATATCATCACCTTCTCCTATGGTTCGTTTTAAATAACTAACAAGTCGGTAAGTTGAATCTTTTTCTTCAAATCGAATAGATGTTGCTGTAATTTTATAAATCATTTTATCATTCTCGAAATGTTCTAGCGTGAAATTCTGACCTATTTTTTGCTTCGCATCAAAACTACTTACATAAATATAATCGTTATCATTAATCTGCCTATAAACATTTTGATTATCTATGGCACTTTTGTTCGTTTTTAAATATTTGTAATTAAAATCATTAAAACCTTTACTGGCCTCTGGTGCTAAATAAAGACCTAAAGCTAATGCTAAAATGGATACTAATGATGCTCCAATTAAATAGGGTCTTAAAAATCGTGTAAATGAAACACCCGAACTCAAAAAAGCAATAACTTCCGTATTATTAGCTAATTTGGAGGTGAACCAAATAACGGATAAGAATAAAAACAATGGAAATAATAAATGGGCAAAATAAATGGTAAAATCTAAAAAATAAAGCATAACCTCACCAAAAGGCGCCTCGTTCTCTAAAATTTTTCCAATTTTTTCAGCTAAATGAACTGTTATTCCAATAGGAATAAACAGCAACAACATAACAAAAAATGTGAAGAGATAACGCTTTAATATGTACCAATCTAGTATTTTCAATGCTTGTATTATCTAAATTATAGTCGGTTATCCATTTGCTTTACCATCTTATCTTTCCAAGTGGCAAAATCTCCTGCTAATATATGTTTTCTAGCCTCACGAACCAACCACATATAAAACCCTAAATTATGAATGGTAGCAATTTGTTTTCCTAGTAATTCGTTTACCGTGAACAAATGTCTTAAATAGGCTTTGCTATACTCCGTATCAACAAAAGTGATTCCCATTTCGTCTATAGGCGAAAAATCTTCACGCCATTTCAAATTCTTGATATTTATAGAACCATGAGCCGTAAATAACATCCCATTTCTGGCATTCCGTGTCGGCATCACACAATCAAACATATCAACACCTAAAGCAATATTTTCTAAAATATTAATAGGTGTTCCAACTCCCATTAAATAACGTGGTTTGTCTTCTGGTAAAATAGCGGTTACCACTTCGGTCATACCATACATTTCTTCAGCTGGCTCTCCTACTGACAAGCCACCAATAGCATTTCCTACAGCACCTGCATTGGCAATATATTCTGCCGATTGTTTTCTTAAATCTTTATAGGTACTACCTTGAACAATAGGAAAAAAGGCTTGGTCATAACCGTATTTTAAAGGTGTTTTCTCCAAATGATTAATACATCTATCCAACCACCTGTGCGTCATGTGCATGGAACGTTTGGCATATCTATAATCGCATGGATATGGCGTACATTCATCAAAGGCCATGATAATATCAGCACCAATACTTCGTTGAATTTCCATGACATTTTCAGGTGTAAACGTGTGGTAACTTCCGTCAATATGACTTTTAAATTTAACACCTTCTTCTTTAATTTTTCTATTTGCTGAAAGAGAGTACACTTGATATCCACCAGAATCGGTTAGCACATTCCTATCCCAATTCATAAACTTATGAATTCCGCCTGCTTTTTCTAAAACATCTATTTGCGGACGCAAATACAAATGATAAGTATTACCTAAAATAATATCTGGATTTATTTCAGCTTTTAATTCCCGCTGATGTACACCTTTTACAGTTGCAACCGTTCCAACAGGCATAAAAATTGGTGTTTCAATTACACCATGATCGGTTGTTATTTTTCCTGCCCTAGCTTTAGTTTTTGGGTCAGTAACGTTTAAGTCAAATGTCATATTCAAAGTATCATGAGAGGGCAAATATAAATAAGATATTACGATGTCCTTCTTAATAAAAACAAAATTGTTAGCAAATGCGTAGAAATCGTTAATAAATGCCTTTCATCTACTTTAATAAATCTATATAAAGCGTTATTTTTGCAGCATAAAAATTAACAACACACACATGTCAAACACTCAACAATTAGAAGATTTAACAACACAAGTGCGTAGAGATATTTTACGTATGGTACATAAGGTAAACTCTGGACATCCAGGTGGTTCATTAGGCTGTGCCGAATTTTTTGTCGCACTTTATCAAGATATCATGGATCGAAAAGACGGTTTTGATATGGATGGTGAAGGTGAAGATTTATTCTTTTTATCAAACGGTCATATTTCACCTGTATATTATAGTGTTTTAGCACGTTCAGGGTATTTTTCTGTGGATGAATTAAATACATTTCGTTTAATTAATTCCCGTTTACAAGGCCACCCAACAACTCATGAAGATTTACCAGGTATTCGTATTGCTTCGGGTTCTTTAGGTCAAGGTATGTCAGTTGCTTTGGGTGCTGCCCAAGCCAAAAAATTAAATGGCGATAACCATTTAATTTACAGTTTACATGGTGATGGCGAACTGCAAGAGGGTCAAAACTGGGAAGCTATTATGTACGCTTCGGGCAATAAGGTTGATAACATTATTTCAACTATCGATTTAAATCATCAACAGATTGATGGATGTACGGATGATGTGCTACCAATGGGAAGTTTAAAAGCCAAATTTGAAGCTTTTGATTGGACCGTTGTTGAAATTAAAGACGGCAATAATATAGATGCTATATTGAAAGGTATGGCGGAAGCAAAAAGTAAAACAGGACAAGGTAAACCCGTTTGTGTTTTACTAAATACCGTTATGGGTAATGGTGTTGATTTTATGATGCACACACATGCATGGCATGGAAAAGCTCCTAATGACGAGCAATTAGCAATAGGTTTAGAACAGAATCCTGAAACTTTAGGCGATTATTAAATTATGAAGCTTCTTACATCTATTTTTTGTTTTTTTTGTTTGTTCTTGAATGCACAAGATGAATATAGTTTTAACTCGGAATATACTTACGAACTAAAAACTGAATATACTTCCGAATACAATTCAATTCAAAAGATATATTTAAACAATAAGAATAGTAATTATGTCATGTATGAAAAGTCTATTAATTTAAATCGAAAAAAGGATTTAAATTATTTTCTATTTGATTTTTATGATGCCAATTCTAATTATAGCTTTTCTTCAAATCCAACACTTAATACTCTAGAAAGCAATAATCATAAAGATTTGCTTTATTATAATGATAATTATAAAGGTAGCTACCCAGAGAAATACGTTTTCGATTTATTAAAGATTGATAATAAAAATTACAAGCTAATTATTTATAAAAACGGCAAAAGAAAAAAAGTCGAATCTAGACGACTTATAGAGATTGATCCAAACGGATTAGATAACTTTAAACACGTATTAACTTTTTTTACAGAAATAAATTCACCAGTAGATTTACCTAAAGGTGAAATATTAAAAATAACTTGGTTTAGAAAAAATAAAAAGACACCTAATTACATGTTTGCATTGGTAGGCAAAAAAAAGGTTGACTTAATAATTGAAAAACCTAATAAATTTATACAATTATAATGAAAACATACGATAACACAGGAAACAAAGATACACGTTCAGGCTTTGGAGCTGGATTAACCGAACTAGGAAAAACCAATGAAAATGTTGTGGCGCTTTGTGCGGATTTAATAGGTTCGTTAAAAATGGATGATTTTAAAGAGAATCATCCAGAACGCTTTTTTCAAGTAGGCATTGCAGAAGCCAACATGATTGGCTTAGCAGCTGGTTTAACTATTGGAGGGAAAATTCCATTTACAGGAACATTCGCTAATTTTTCTACAGGTCGTGTTTACGATCAAATTCGTCAGAGTGTCGCTTACTCTGGTAAAAATGTGAAAATTTGCGCATCGCATGCTGGCTTAACATTAGGAGAAGATGGTGCCACACATCAAATTCTAGAAGATATTGGCCTAATGAAAATGTTGCCAGGCATGACAGTTATTAATCCTTGCGATTATAACCAGACCAAAGCAGCAACCATTGCCATTGCAGATCACGAAGGCCCTGTTTATTTACGTTTTGGAAGACCAAGTGTGGCTAATTTTACACCTGCTGACCAGAAATTTGAAATCGGAAAAGCCCTTCATTTAGTGGATGGTACTGATGTAACGATTATTGCTACAGGACATTTAGTTTGGGAAGCACTGGAAGCGGCCAAAGCATTAAATGACAAAGGAATTTCTGCAGAAGTCATAAATATTCACACGATTAAACCTTTAGATGATGCAGCTATTTTAAAATCGGTTGCTAAAACGGGTTGTATTGTTACGGCAGAAGAGCACAACCATTTAGGTGGATTAGGCGAAAGTGTATCGCGCGTTTTAACAACAAACAATCCTGTTCCTCAAGAATTTGTGGCAACCAATGATACCTTTGGTGAATCTGGAACGCCTGCACAACTTATGGAAAAGTACGGTTTAAATGCTGAAGCGATTGTAAAAGCAGCTCAAAAAGTTGTTAAAAGAAAATAAACGATTCTTTTTTTCGTTTAAAGGAGGTAATCAAAAAAAACAAATTATATGAAATATCTTGTTTTAAGTCTGGTTGCCTCCTTTTTAATGGTAGGTTCAGCAACAGCTCAAACTGCCAGAGGCTTTGGCTTTAAAGGTGGATTAAATTACAATGCGAATGGTAATTATTATGAATCCGCTTTAAGCGTTAAAGAAAAACCAGATAGAAATGTAGGCTATCACTTTGGATTATTCTACAAAACGGAAGGCACCATTTTTGTTAAACCTGAATTAGTTTACACAGCAACGAAAAGCGATTATGACACAGGCGATTTTAAATTACAGAAAATTGATGCACCATTATTAGTTGGTTTCCGATTTTTGAAAGTTTTTAATGTTTTTGCTGGTCCATCCTTACAATATATTATAGATAGTGAATTTGATGGACTAAATATTGATCAGATAGAAAACGACTTTACCGTAGGTGTTAATTTTGGTGTCGGTTTTAGCTTACGGAAAATTGGATTTGATTTGCGTTACGAACGCGGCTTTAGCAATAATGAAGCTACCTTTGCTACTAATAATGGTTTAAGTGTTGGTAGAATTGACACGCGTCCGGATCAACTTATATTAAGTATTTCGCTTATTCTTTAAGAACAATTCGTTTTAATTGAATACAAAAAAAACCGCAATATTGCGGTTTTTTTTAGTTCTAACGGTCTTAATTTATTGTTCAGGAATGGTGTAAATATCCAAATAATCAGGAACACCATCTTCATTTTTATCGGTAACAATTACTGTTTTAATGATTATTTGTCCATTAGTTGTTACTCTGGAACCTTCAAACTCGTTGTCTGCAAAAACCGGTTCAGGATCGCCTACCATAATTGTATACTCGGCATATTCTAATTCATCTTTCGTAAAATAACCATCACCATCGTCATCATTATCTAAAAAGTCTGGCGTAAAATTACCATTGGTATCATCATCATATGCATCACCATTGTTATCTATGTCCTCCATATATGTAGGAATTCCATCAATATCATGATCTAAAATAGCACGTCTGTACAAATTAAATTTAAATATTAATGGCGTGTAACCTGGCACACCAACAAGTGGTTGGTTAAAATAACCCAATCTAGATGGAATAAATACGGCACCAATACCATGGTTATGATAAGATGTTGGACCATCATCATCATTTGTATAACTATCGCTGGTTTTAAACTCAATTAACGCTTGTTGAAAACCAGGTACAACACCTGAAGATGACCCTACCGTTAATAAATTAAATTGAGCTTCATTAACAGCACTATCAAATACAAAATTATCAATTGTGCTACTGCCTTCGTAAATTAAAGTTGCTTGGTCTGAAAAATGAATAACATCACCCAATCCTTCACGCACATTTAAGTAGTATAATTTATAATCAATCCCATCAAAAGGGACAATTTTAAAAGATACCATATCCATTAATGGTGTTTTATCGGCATTATCGCCAGCAATGGTATCAAAAACAATTTGAAACTCATCATTTTCTAAACTATAAGGCGCATTGGCTTCAAATTCCTCATAATTATAAAAATGTGTTTCCAAATACGTTTCAATATCAATAAGGTCTTCGGCATATACTTCATTCGCATCTCTTAATGGCACAACATCAGGTCCATTATCGTCCTCATTACAGGCAGTGAAGACAGCTGAAACCGCTATTAATGGAAGTAAAATTTTTCTTAATTTCATTATTGCTTATTTTTGTTGGCAAGATACAATTTTTAAATAATTTTGTACAATAACATTAACGTAGTTTTTAGACCTTTTGTATGCGAATAGATAAATTTTTATGGTGTGTTAGATATTTCAAAACGAGAACTATAGCGACAACTGCATGCAAAAAAGGACATGTAAGGGTAAATGGTGATACCGTTAAGCCAAGTAGAGACGTTTATGCAACTGATAAAATTGAAGTCAGAAAAGATCAAATCAACTACAGCCTAACCGTTAATGATTTACCTCCTAACCGTGTTGGTGCCAAACTGGTAGATATTTACAGAACCGATACTACACCAAAAGAATCTTTTGCTGCTAATGAATTATTAAAATATAGCAAAGATTATTACCGTAAAAAAGGTACAGGACGTCCAACTAAAAAAGATCGTCGTGATATTGACGATTATCAGGAAGAACATGAAGATGAAATAGGGTCAGATATTTAAATGAAATTATACTTTTCTCAACTATCTTTGAAAAAACAGTTTTTATGAAACCAAACAAAAAAAACACCATCCTTAATCACGATGAAATTGTACATAAAATAAGACGCATTGCGTATCAAATTTATGAAAGCAATGTAGATGAAGATGAAGTAATTTTAGCTGGCATTGATTCCAATGGATATGTTTTGGCAAAAAAATTAAAAACCGTTTTAAGTAAAATTTCGAGTATAAATCCCGTTTTATGTCGTGTAATAATTGACAAGAAAAACCCGTTAAATCCTATTACCACATCTATTCCAGTTTCTGATTACACTAATAAATCAGTTATACTCATAGATGACGTTTTGAACTCTGGAACCACGCTTATCTATGGCGTAAAACACTTTTTAAATGTGCCACTGAAGCAATTTAAAACAGCCGTTTTAGTAAACCGGAACCATAAAAAATATCCAGTAAAAGCAGATTTTAAAGGTATCTCTTTATCAACTTCATTGCACGAACATGTGGATGTTATTTTAGAAGGTAAAGTATTTGAAGCGTCTTTAGACTAGCTTCAATATAATATCATCAACAATATCATCGGTAGGTTTGTTCGCATCAATAATCACATCAGCTTGATTATAGAATTTAAGACGTTCGAAAATGTGTTTACCTACAAATTCGGTAATTTCAATTTTTGAAGTTAGATGAGCTACTAAAGGCCTATTGGATTTGTTTAAAAAAAGACGATTAGCTAATTCCGCAACAGAAACGTTCAAATAGATACTTGTAGTATCCAATTGCTCCTTTATAAGTTCCATGTTAGGGCCATAACAAGGCGTTCCACCTCCTAATGATAAAATCATATTCTTTTGCTTTAGAAAAGACTTTAAATAGTGTCCCTCAATTTTTCTAAAATAAATTTCACCCTTGGTTGTGAAAATTTCAGAAATAGGCATGCCTTCATGCTGTTCTATATAGTCATCTAAATCTTGAAACGGTTTTTTGAGTAATCGGCTTAATTTTTGGCCAATTACTGTTTTTCCCGATGTCATATAACCTAATAAAATAATATTCATAAATAGCTTAAAAATTGATTATGAAATTGATACGTTCTAGGTCAACAAAAAAACGAAAAAAAAATAAAAAAAAGCCTTGTTTTATTAATTAAACGTTTTATATTTGCACCCTCGTTAAAGAGAAAGAAAATGACTAGGTAGCTCAGTTGGTAGAGCATCTCCCTTTTAAGGAGATGGTCCTGGGTTCGAGCCCCAGCCTGGTCACTAAAAAAAGTTAAGCTTTGTGCTTAACTTTTTTTATTTTTACTCATTATTAGAATGCGCACGTGGCGGAATTGGTAGACGCGCCAGCTTGAGGGGTTGGTGGACATAAGTCCGTGGAAGTTCGAGTCTTCTCGTGCGCACTTTTCTACTTACCAGATAATTTATCCCGTTTCTAACAATTTATTCAATTAATTTATTACTTTTGTTTAATATTTTTGAATAAAATATGAACAATATAAAGAATAACTTCAGTATTAAAGACCTGGAAAACCTTTCAGGTGTTAAAGCGCATACAATTAGAATTTGGGAAAAACGCTATAATCTGCTAGAACCCAATCGGACAGATACCAATATTAGATTCTACAGTTTAGAAAGCCTACAAAAACTTCTTAATGTAACGTTTCTTTATAATAACGGTTATAAAATATCTAAAATCGCTAAAATTAATGAGGTCGATATTGCTGATACGGTACGCAGTTTATCTGCTAAAGATTTTGCCGATGATCATGCCACCAATATGTTTAAATTGGCGATGCTTAATTTTGACAAAGCCTTATTTTTAAAAACGTTCGATTCCGTAAAAATTCACAAAAGTTTTTCCGAAATCTTTCTAGAAGTATTCATGCCATTAATGAGTGAAATAGGCCTGCTTTGGCAAACAAATACCATAACACCAGCTCAAGAACATTTTATTTCAGAATTAATCAAACAAAAGTTATTGATTAATATTGAAAAATATCAATATCAAGAACCTAAAAAAACTGACCAAACATTTGTGTTGTTTTTACCCAATAATGAAATTCATGACTTAGGATTACAGTTTATTAATTATCACCTATTAAAATCCGAATATCATACAGTTTATTTAGGAGCAAGCGTTCCTATAGTCAGTCTAAAAGACATTTTAAAACACTATAAAAATGTCACCTTTGTTTCCTATTTTACCGTTAAGCCGGAACCCGAAAATATTGAAAAATATTTAAAAGAATTTCAGGAAGAACTCCTTATCAACAATAATGAATTGTGGATTTTTGGTAGAATGCTAGACACGATTGATACCAGTAGTCTTCATAAATCAATAAAAGCTTTTCGCTCTATAGATGATTTGAAAAAATATCTTTAAAAATTGTATTTTTTGTTTAACTATTTACTATATTTGTTAAACATATGAAAAAGACTATTATCATTATTGGTTCCGGGTTTTCATCTTTAGCAGCAGCTTGTTATTTGGCACAGTCTGGTCACGATGTTACTATTTTTGAAAAAAACAATACTATTGGAGGTCGTGCCAGACAATTTAAGAAAGACGGTTTTACGTTTGATATAGGCCCAACTTGGTATTGGATGCCTGATGTTTTTGAGCGTTTTTTTGCTGATTTTAATAAAAAGCCTTCCGAATATTATCAATTAGAAAAATTAAATCCTGCCTATTCCGTTTATTATGGAAAAGACGATTTCATTACGATAGAAGATACGCTTGAAAAAATTTGTGCTGCATTTGAAAAAGAAGAACCGGGTAGCTCAAAAATTCTTCAAAAGTTTATAAACAAAGCGCAAGATAATTATAACGTAGCCATTAAGGACTTGGTTTATAATCCAGGTGTTTCGCCTTTTGAATTGGTATCCACGGAAACCTTTAAAAAAATCGGCCAATTTTTTAGTACCATAAAAAAAGACGTTCGTAAGGAATTTAAAAATGATCGTTTAGCAACCATATTGGAATTTCCCGTATTGTTTTTAGGTGCGAAACCTGGTGACACACCATCATTTTATAGTTTTATGAATTATGCTGATTTTGGACTTGGAACATTTCATCCAAAGAAAGGCATGTATCAAGTTATTCTAGCCATGGAATCCTTGGCTAAAAGTTTAGGCGTTACCATTAAAACAAATGCTCCTATTGATAAAATACTGGTTGAAAACAATCTGGCATCTGGCGTTGTTTCAAATGGCAACACATTTTTAGGCGATGTAGTTTTAAGTGGCGCTGATTATCACCACACCGAAACGTTATTAGATTCAAAATACAAGCAATATTCTGATGCCTACTGGAATAGTAAAACATTTGCACCATCCTCCCTTCTATTTTATGTTGGTTTTGATAAAAAAATAAAAAATGTAAATCACCACACTTTATTTTTTGATGTGGATTTTGAAGAACATGCCGAGTCGATTTATGATAAACCTGAATGGCCGGAAAACCCATTATTCTATGCTAGCTTTCCTTCAATTACAGATAACCATGCTGCACCAGAAGGAAAAGAAGCTGGTATATTTTTAATTCCATTGGCTCCTGGATTAAAGGATACGACCAAATTACGGTCCATTTATTTTACAAAAATCATGGATCGTTTTGAGGAATTAACCTCTCAAAACGTTAGAGATTACATACTTTTTAAAGAGTCCTTTTGTGTAAATGATTTTATAGAAGATTATAATTCATACAAGGGAAATGCCTATGGAATGGCAAATACGCTTTTACAAACGGCTTTTTTAAGACCCAAATTAAAAAGTAAGAAAGTAAATAATTTGTATTTTACCGGACAGTTAACCGTTCCAGGACCTGGTGTACCACCATCATTAATTTCCGGAAAATTAGTTGCCGAACTTATTAATAAACATCATGGCAGCTAACAGAAAACAAACATTTTTGAACCTAAACTGCAACACTAATTAACTATTAAAAAATGAAATCAATTTTTGACATTGTTTCCCATTCGTGCAGTAAGACGGTTACTAAAACGTACAGCACCTCTTTTTCATTAGCCACAAAAATGTTATCTCATAGCATCAGACAAGATATTTACAACATTTATGGATTTGTACGTTTTGCCGATGAAATTGTAGATAGTTTTCACGATTACGATAAAGAAACGCTTCTTAATGAGTTTGAACACGATTTGAATCTAGCATTACAACGCAAAATAAGTTTAAACCCAATATTAAACGCATTTCAAGAAACCTATCACAAATATGGAATCGAAAAAAATATGGTTGAAGCCTTCATGAAAAGCATGCGGACGGATTTACATAAAACAACCTATTTAACCGAAGACGAATACAACACTTACATATATGGATCTGCAGATGTGGTTGGCTTAATGTGCCTAAAAGTATTTGTAAAAGGAGACAATAATAAATACAATAGCCTTAAAAATTCAGCTATGCATTTAGGCTCTGCTTTTCAAAAGGTGAATTTTTTACGTGATTTAAAAAGCGATTTCGAAGATTT
>CBFHJN010000066.1:0-13014 GCA_965655805.1 Flavobacteriaceae bacterium | reverse complement strand
TTTTTTAAGGATATGAGCGAAAATTAATAGTGTCTGGAATTTAGGCGAAGAAATGTACTTTCTTGTTTTTAACCTTCGATTGAAAGTAGAAGAAGAAAAAAGCCAAAACAAATAATACGGTTTGAGCAATATTTAGCAAATCTTGATCGGCTATATAAAAATAGGCTATCTGAATCACTTCCGAGAAAACAATACAAACCGATCCAAAAAATAATAGTAAGGTTTTTTTATTATCGTTATAAAAATAGCTAATTAATGAAACCGTTAATAATAAGAGCATTACTATATTATAAATAAATTCTACGCCTATTAGGTATTCCGAAGAATCTATTTGAAATTCAGGATTAACTATAGTAATCAATACATAGATTATATAAACATTTAAAGCCAGCAAAACAACCACATGAATAAAATAGTTTTTTAAAACCTTCCGTAAGTTTATAGTTTTAAACACCTCGAGAATTAAAAATATATATGCTATAATATATAAAGAATTACCAGCTACATAATAAAGATCTAGCCGTTCCTGACTCCAGTCATACGAGAAAAATTCTAACGTGGTTGAAATCTCTGCTATGGAGAAAAAAATTAAAAACAACGAAAAAAATTTAGATCGTTGTCGAACATTAATAAAATACAAGAGCGTAAATAATGGCACAATAGAAGACCTACACGCTAAAGAAAGGTATTCTTGTCCATTAATTTCAAAAATGGCAAAGGCAACGCAAAAAGCAATTATAATAAAAATAAGAATGTTCGTATTCTTCATTAATTAGTTGTGGTAATTATAAAACAAATATAGATAAAATTTACAATTAATCGTGAATTTTCGCACTTTATCGATAAAAAAGCACTTTATGCAATCATATCCAAAAATTCTTGTTCAGAAATGATGGAAATGTTTAGTAAATCGGCCTTTTCCTTTTTACTTGGACCCATGTTTTCACCTGCCACAACATAATCTGTTTTAGATGAAATAGATGACACCACTTTACCGCCATTATCCTCAATCAATTTTTTTAATTCATTTCTAGACACCGAATGAAACACACCAGAAACAACAAACGCTTGACCTTCTAGTTTATTGGTTTGGCTGGCTAGTTTTTCAGCAGAAACTTCCATTTGTATGCCAAAACTTCTCAAACTTTCTATCATTTTCATATTGGTTTCTGATTGAAAAAAATCTGTCACACTTTCTGCAATCCGAACACCAATTTCATCAACGGTAACCAAATCTAAACTATTGGTATAAATTAAGGCATCAATAGTTTTGTAGTGTTTTACTAATTTTTTAGCAACGGTTTCACCTACAAAACGAATACCTAACGCATACAAAACGCGTTCAAAAGGAGTTGCTTTGCTTGCTTCAATACCATTTATTAGGTTTTCAGCACTCTTTTGCGCCATGCGTTCTAGAGGCAAAACATCTTCAACAGTCAATGCATATAAATCGGAGTAATTGGAAATGAGTCCAGCATTCACTAATAATGCAACCGTTTCGCCTCCCAATCCATCAATATCCATGGCTTTTCTACTGATGAAATGCTGGATTCTACCAATTATCTGTGGCTTACATCCATTGTAATTAGGACAATAATGTTGGGCTTCTCCTTCTTGCCTTACCAATTCTGTTTCACATTCTGGACATTTGGTAATATATTGAGTAGGTTTTGAACTTGCTGGTCGTTCATTTAAATCAACAGCAACTATTTTAGGAATAATCTCACCACCTTTTTCAACAAAAACCATATCACCTTCTCGAATATCTAACTTTTCTATCTGATCTGCATTGTGCAAGGAGGCACGTTTTACCGTTGTTCCCGCCAATTCAACCGGTTCCAAATTAGCAACAGGTGTAATAGCTCCTGTTCGGCCTACTTGATAGGTAATTTCATTCAGTCGTGTAGACACTTGTTCGGCCTTAAATTTATAAGCCATTGCCCAACGTGGTGCTTTAGCCGTAAACCCTAACTCTTCCTGCTGTTGCAAATTGTTTACCTTTATTACAACACCATCGGTTTCATAAGGCAAATCATGGCGATGCGAATCCCAATGCGTTATAAATTCCAAAACCGCTTCAATGGAGTCCACTTTTTTTGCTATTTTAGGAACTTTAAAACCCCAAGCACGTGCTTTTTCCAAGCTTTCAAATTGGGTTTTAATATTTAGATTACTTCCTGTAATATTATAAAGCAAACATTCCAAAGGTCGTTTGGCTACTTCACTACTATCTTGTAATTTTAAACTTCCCGACGCTGTATTTCGTGGATTTCTGTAAGGCTCCTCACCTATTTCAATCCGCTCTTCGTTCATTTTATGGAAACCATCAAACGGTAAAACGATTTCTCCACGAATATCAAATTTTTCAGGATAATCACCTTTTAATTTTAGTGGAACCGATTTAATGGTCTTAATATTTGCCGTTACATTATCACCTTGAAACCCATCTCCACGTGTTACGGCTTTAAGTAATTGTCCGTTTTCATATGTCAGACTAATGGAAGCACCATCATATTTTAATTCGCATGTATAACTAATATCTCCATCTACCATTTTTTTGATACGCGTTTCCCAGTCCAATAAATCTTCTTTGGAATACGAATTTTCTAAAGAATACATACGGTGTTCATGAACAACAGTTTCAAAATTTTTAGTAATTGCGCCTCCTACACGAAGGGTTGGCGAATTGACATCAAAAAACTCTGGATACTTGGCTTCCAAATCTTGAAGTTCTTTAAGCTTGGTGTCAAATTCAAAATCAGAAATTGTAGGCGTATCTTGAACGTAATAATTATAATTATGTTCTCCTAATTCCTCTCTTAAAGCTTCAATTTGTTCTTGTATACTCATAAACTTATTTTCTTCCTTTTAGCATGCGCTGATTTCCAAACATATCCTTTTTAAGTACAATATCTTTGTAAGAATTCGCATTCAATAAAACCTCCATTTCGCTGCCAAGATATTGATTAATTTCAAAGAATAGTAGTCCATTTGGTTTCAATTTCTGACCTGCAAATTCAGTAATCGCTTGGTAAAATACAAGTGGATTTTCATCTTTTACAAACAAGGCCAAATGTGGTTCATGTTTCAATACATTATTTTTAATATCTACTTTTTCAAGATTCCGGACGTATGGTGGGTTAGACACAATAACATCAAAAAAATCAGTTTTTGACACAAGAAATTCGTTGTTCATATCTAAAATGCTATTCTGAATAAACGTAACAGAAACAGCATGTAACTGGGCATTTTCTTGGGCTATTTTTATTGCTTTTGAACTCACATCTAAAGCGAAAATTTCCGCATTTGGTAAATTTTTTGCCAAACTTATTGCTATACAACCCGTTCCAGTGCCGATATCTAATATTTTTAAGGTTTCATTTTTTCTGTCAGCCATTTCATTTAAAACCCATTCCACTAGTTCTTCGGTTTCTGGCCTAGGAATTAAGGTATGTTTATTCACTTTAAATGATAATCCGTAAAATTCGGTTTCACCAATTATATATTGAATAGGCTCTTCTAATTTCAAGCGACTTATGGCTTCAAACAATGATTGTTCTTCTTCTTTTGAAATCCCGTATTTCGGCTCTAGAACCAAAGTAATTCTATTTAAACCTAAATAAAAATCGATAAGGATATTAAAAAAACTGCCCACTTCATCAGCACCATAAATGGCATCTAATTCCTGATGAAAAATGTTTTGTATCTCTTTTAAAATCAAAATTTAAAATTTCCTGTTATATGTAGTTATAATTGTTTCAGCATCCAAACATTGCAGGAATAATGCCCTGTACTTCCCATGGAGGTTTGCAAGGGTTCAAATCCCACTTTTTTATAGAGTTTTTGTGCTCCAACCATAAATGGTAAAGTTTCTAAATAGCATGATTTGAAACCAAATTCTTTGGCTTTATTTAAGCAAATATCAATCATTTCAGAACCAACACCAATACCACGCGCTTCTGGTAAAAAATACATTTTTTGCAATTCACATATAGATGCTTCTGCACCTTCTAAAGGCGCAATGCCACAACCGCCAATAATTTTTTTATCGTTAACCACAACAAAATAGGCCTTTTTGGGCTTATTGTATGTTTCAGTCATTATATCTAAAGCAGTGTCTTCATAGGCTGTTCCTACTTTAGGCGCATCCAATTCCACAAAAACGGAACGTATAACAGCTGCAAGTTGGGCATCATCAGCTTGAGTAATTTCTCTAATCACAATATTATTTTGACTCACTTTAATATCTTATTTTTACACCTTGAAATTCTGGGATGAAGATACATGAAAAATACATAAATCGCTGCATTGAAATTGCCAAAAATGGTTTAGGAACAACAGCTCCAAATCCTATGGTAGGCTCGGTTATTGTTTATAAAAACAAAATAATTGGCGAAGGCTACACCAGTCCGTTTGGTGGTCCACACGCCGAAGTAAATGCTATTCAATCGGTTACAGATCCATCGCTTTTAAAAGCAGCTACATTATATGTTACTTTAGAACCTTGCAGTCATTTTGGGAAAACACCACCTTGTTCTGACTTAATTATTAAACATAATATTCCAAATGTTGTAATTGGAACAATGGACACGCATAGCAAAGTTGCTGGAAATGGCATTAAAAAACTAAAAGAAGCTGGTTGTAATGTAACGTTTGGTGTTTTAGAGAGCGCTTGCCAAGCGCATCACAAACGGTTTTTCACCTTTCATAATAAAAAGCGACCTTATATTATATTAAAATGGGCTGAAACTGCTGATGGTTTTATTGCACCAAAAGAACGTGATGCGCAAAAACCGGTTTGGATCACTAATGAACTCTCTAGGCAATTTGTCCACAAATGGCGAACTGAAGAACAAGCTATTTTGGTCGGTACAAATACCGTTTTAGCTGATAATCCAAGCTTAACAGTTAGAGATTGGACAGGTAAAAATCCAGTTCGTATAGTAATTGACAAAAAAAATAAACTTTCGGAACAATTAGCTATTTTTAATTTTGAAGCCGAAACGATTCGCTTAACCGAAAAAGAATTAAATTTTGATAAACCGATAGCCATTCAAATTGGATATTTTCTTCATAAAAAAGATATCCAATCTGTAATTATTGAAGGCGGAACACAAACACTACAAACATTTATAGACGAAAATTTATGGGATGAAGCACGAATATTTACAGGGAAAATGACTTTTACAGAAGGCACTAAGGCACCTGTTTTTTCTAGTGAATTTTTCAAAGAAATTACAATTTCAGATGATACGCTTCGTATTTACAAAAACAACTTATGATTAAAACACTTATTTTCGATTTTGGCGATGTATTTATCAATTTAGATAAAGTTGGTGCTATGCAAAACGCCTTGAACTTGTTTAAATTAAAAGTATTTTCGCCTGAAATGATAGCTTGCAATGAAGCTTATGAACAAGGCATGATATCTAATGAAGCATTTTTAGCATTTTATAAAAAGCAGTTTCCTAATTTAACTGAAACCGAAATTCTAGATGCTTGGAATTATATTTTAAATGATTTTCCGATTCATAGATTGGAATTTTTAAAGCAATTGGCATTCAATAAAAAATACCAACTTATATTATTGAGTAATACCAACGCGTTTCACATTAAATGGATTCAGGAACGTGTGCCATTTTACGAAGAATTCAAAGCACAATTTGACCAGTTTTATCTATCGCATGAAATTCAATTACGTAAACCGAATCATTCCATTTACCAGTTTGTCTTAGACCAAAATAATTTAAAACCAGAAACGTGTTTGTTTATAGATGATACGGAAGAAAACATTCTGGCTGCTTCGGAAATGGATATTAACACATGGCATATTAACCCAGAAACAGATGATGTTGTAAATTTATTCCACATTAAAAAAGATCTCTTTTGATATATCTACTTTTAAGCATTTTAGCATCCACCATTATTTTTGTGCTTTTTAAATTATTTGAAAAACACAAAATAAACACCTTACAAGCTATTGTTGTGAATTACATAACAGCTTGTTCCATTGGTATCACCGCCTATGAAGAGCCTGTAAATGTAATTACCATTGCTTCCACAGAATGGTTTTATGGCGCCATCTTTTTAGGATTTTTGTTCATTGCTATTTTCAATGTTATGGCAATTACATCCCAACGTGTTGGATTATCGGTTGCGAGTGTTGCTACAAAAATGAGTGTAATTATTCCCGTTGTTTTTGGTATTTATGTGTATCATGAAAGTGCTGGTATCTTTAAAGTAATTGGAATTATTACCGCCTTAGCAGCTGTTTATTTAGCGTCCATGAAATCAGAAACGCGTATAAAAAACAAGAGTTATTATATATTTCCAATGATTCTATTTTTAGGTTCAGGCATCATTGACACATCCATAAAATATATTGAAACCACCTATTTACCTGATAATGGCATTCCTATATTTTCGGCAACTATTTTTGGTTTTGCAGCCATTATTGGAATTAGCTTACTAATTGTACAAAAACTGCAAGATAAATTTGTATTTAACTCTAAAAGTATAATTGGCGGATTGGCTTTAGGAATCGTTAATTACGCGTCCATTTACTATATTTTAAAAGCTTTAGATCACGAAACTTTAGAAAGTTCTGTAATATTTACTGTTAATAATGTCGCGATTATATTAGTGACATCACTTGTGGGTTTAATCATGTTTAAAGAAACCCTTTCTTCCAAAAATTGGATAGGTATTAGTTTAGCCGTAATTTCGATTTTACTAGTAACAGCTTTATAAATGACACCAAAAGATTCTTACAAAACCATCTCAAAACCATCTGAAGAAATTCTGTTTAAAGACAAAAACAGTAAGTTTTTTGGTTATGCCTATCCTGTCAAACAAGAGGACGACGTTAAAAATTACATCGAAGATTTAAAAAAAAAGCATCATACAGCAGGACATTTTTGCTATGCCTACCAAACTGGCATGACCGAAGCCAATTTATATTTCAGAGCCAATGATGATGGTGAACCTAATAATAGTGCAGGCATGCCTATTTACGGTCAAATACAGTCCTATGATGTTACCAATATTTTAATTGTAATAGTGCGCTATTTTGGAGGTGTAAAATTAGGGGTTGGTGGCTTAATAAACGCTTACAAAACTTCGGCTCAAATGGCTTTGGATGCCTCAAAAATTGTTAAAAGAACGATAAATAAGCAATTTCATATTCGGTTTGATTATAAAAATATGAATAAGGTAATGCGCGTTATTAAAGAGAATAATTTAAAAATTAAAGATCAAACACTAGAGTTAGATTGTCAAATAACCATATCTGTGCGTTTAAAAGATAGCGAGAAAATTGCGGCAAAATTTGAAGCAATTTACGAGGTTGCTATTAAGGAGCTTGATTAAAGTCTTCTATTTTCTTCAAAATATAATCAGGACATTTCATTGGTCGTTTACTAGTCATGTCAATAAATGCCAAAACAGTATTAGCTAGGACTAAAATTTCACCTGCTGAATTCGTGATTTCATATTCAAATTCAATTCTTACAGAAGGTGTTTTTACAAGTTGGGTTTTCACTTTAATCACCTCATCATAAACAGCTGATTTCTTAAAGTTTAAACTCATAGAAATTACCGGAAGCATCACGCCACTTTTCTCCATTTCATTGTAGGAAAGTCCCATTTTACGCAACCATTCCGTTCGGCCCATTTCCAGATATAACGCATAATTACCATGATGAACTACGCCCATTTGGTCGGTTTCACCATATCTCACTCTTATAGGTATTTCATCGAAAAAGAACATATTGTTTAAATATTTTTTTGTAGTTTAGGCAATGCAATAAACATGCGAAAAAATATCTTAACATTCAATAGAGATTCATTTTTTTTTTAAGAAATTTGTTCACATATTTGCCAAGCTAAAGATCAACAAGAGAATATCATTTCTGTTATCAACTACTAACAAGTAAATTTTATATTTAATAATGAGTGTAACTGCGCAATCGGTATGGGGAAATTGTCTGAAATTCATAAAAGATAATATACAACCGCAAGCATATAAAACATGGTTTGAACCAATAGTAGCAGTAAAATTCACTGATAACGCTTTAAGTATTCAAGTACCTAGCAAGTTTTTTTACGAATGGCTAGAAGAACATTACGTTAAAATATTAAAAGTTGCTTTAACCAAACAACTTGGAGAAAATGCCAAATTGGTTTACATTATTAAAATGGAAAATACCTATGGTAACAAACAACCTTTTACAGAACGTATTCCAAGTTCAAATCGGTCTGCTGTAAAAGCACAAGATGTTGATATTCCTTTAAACAATAAAAATCCTGAACTGCGTAATCCCTTTATAATTCCTGGTATTAGGAATGTAAAAATTGAATCGCAATTAAATCCTAATTATAGTTTTGAAAACTTTTTGGAAGGCGACTCGAACAGATTAGCACGAAGTGCAGGATTAGCTGTAGCAGCCAAACCAGGCGGAACCTCTTTTAACCCATTACTAATTTTTGGTGGAGTTGGTTTAGGAAAAACCCATTTAGCTCACGCTATTGGCGTAGATATTAAAGATAAGTATCCTGAAAAAACGGTGTTATATATTTCTGCAGAAAAATTTACGCAACAATATATAGATGCTGTAAAGAAAAATAACCGAATCGATTTTATTCACTTTTATCAAATAATTGATATTTTAATTATTGATGACGTTCAGTTTTTATCTGGAAAATCAGGAACGCAAGATGTCTTTTTCCATATTTTCAACCACCTACATCAAAACGGAAAACAGGTTATTTTAACCAGTGACAAAGCGCCTGTTGACATGCAGGATATTGAGCAACGCTTATTATCCCGTTTTAAATGGGGACTTTCAGCAGAATTGCAAAGCCCTGATTTTGAAACACGTGTTTCTATTTTAAAGAACAAATTATATCGTGACGGTGTTGATATGCCAGAAGAAATAATCGAGTACGTTGCTAAACACATCAAAACAAATATTCGTGAATTGGAAGGTGCTATTATTTCATTAATTGCACAATCATCTTTCAATAAAAAAGAAATAACTGCTGAGTTAGCAAAACAGGTAGTAGAAAAGTTTGTAAAGAATACCAAACGTGAAGTTTCTATAGACTATATTCAGAAAATAGTTTCCGATTATTTCCAAATGGATGTGGATACATTACAATCTAAAACAAGAAAACGCCATATTGTTCAAGCCCGTCAATTGGCTATGTTTTTTGCTAAGAAATACACAAAAGCATCATTAGCTAGTATTGGTTCACAAATTGGAAAACGCGATCATGCCACGGTACTTCATGCTTGTAAAACGGTTGATAATTTATCGTCTACCGATAAGCAGTTTAAAAAATATGTTGATGATTTAACTAAAAAATTATCAGTTTAATCCTTTAAATTATATTTCCCATGTCTCGGGATCCTCACATTACTAAAATACTCATGGTTTGTTTAGGCAATATTTGCCGATCACCTCTTGCTGAAGGCATTTTAAAAGCAAAATTACCAGAGGATGAATTTTTAGTGGATTCTGCTGGAACCGGTGATTATCATGTTGGTGACACACCAGATCCGCGATCCATAAAAACAGCAGAAAAATACGGATTGGATATTACCAGCCAACGCGGAAGGCAATTTAGTGTTGCCGATTTTGACGCCTTTGACTATATATATGTTATGGATGATTCCAACTTTAAAAATGTAATCAAACTTGCCCGAAATGCTAAAGACATAGCTAAAGTGCATTATATTTTAAACGAAATTTACCCAAACCAGAATCATAGTGTTCCAGACCCGTACACTGGCGGAATTCAAGGTTTTGATAATACCTTTAAAATGTTAGATGAGGCTTGCACTATAGTCGCTCAAAAACTTCTTAAATAACTGTTTTTCACTATTTAATATTTTAAAATGGTAAGACAGTTGGTTTTTTTATGTAATTTGTAATCACATATTAAAACATACCATCATGAAAAAGCCCCTATTCCTTATATTATTTTCCCTAATTGGATTCGCAAACTACGCGCAGCAGGTTGGTATTAATTTATATGCTGATGGCTTTAGTAATCCAGTAGATATAAAAAATGCTAATGATGATCGGTTATTTATTGTTGAAAAAGCTGGCGTTATAAAAATAATTGATGATCAACAAAACGTCAACACAACGCCTTTTTTGGATATTAACAGTTTGGTTAGTAATAGTGGCGGCGAACGCGGTTTATTAGGCTTGGCTTTTCATCCTAATTATAATTCGAACGGTTTTTTCTTTGTGAATTACATCAATAATTCTGGTAATACTGTTGTTTCCAGATTCGTAACGAATCCACCTGATAGCGACATAGCAGATCCCAATTCAGAAGTTATTTTAATGACTATAGATCAACCTTTCAGCAATCATAATGGTGGTGATTTGGCCTTTGGCGAAGATGGTTATTTGTATATTGCCACTGGTGATGGTGGTTCCGGTAGTGATCCTGGAAACCGATCTCAAGATTTAACAACCTTACTCGGAAAATTACTTCGCATTAATGTTAATAATTCAGGTGCTAACCCTAATTATGCCATTCCAGCTGACAATCCGTTTGTTTCAGATGCCAATGCTTTAAATGAAATTTGGGCTTATGGACTCCGGAACCCTTGGCGTTTTTCTTTTGACAGAACTAATAACGAGTTATGGATTGCAGATGTTGGTCAGTTTGACATTGAAGAAATTAACAAAGTCAGCACCTCCACAGGAGGAATAAATTATGGCTGGCGTTGTTATGAAGGCAATGAAGAATTTATAAACACAGCTGAATGTCCAGACGAATCTACGTTAACGTTTCCTGTTTCGCAATACACGCACACCAATAGCGGACTCTCTAAATGCTCCATTACAGGTGGTTATAATTATCAAGGCAGCCAGTTCCCTGCTTTTATAAACACCTATTTTTTCGCAGATTATTGTAGTGATGAAATTGGGACGTTAGTATTTGAAAACAACACATGGAACATGAGCTTTACGTCGCCATTTAACAATAAAGGTTTTACCAGTTTTGGTGAAGACACAAACGGTGAACTTTATATTGCAGCCGCCAGTACAGGTGAAATATTTCGGATTGTGGATACTAATTTGAGTGTCGATGAAAACAGTTTAAATATCATAAAAATCTATCCAAATCCTGTAACCGATTATTTAACAATTGATTTGCAATCATCAATTAATACCTTATCTGAAATTGTTATTTATAATGTACACGGGAAACACATAAAAACTATTTCAAATATTAATGATTTAAAAATTAATATATCTGTTTCGAACATGGCAAGCGGCTTATATTTTATGGAAATAAGTGATAGCAACCAAAAAACAACTACAAAAAAACTGATTATAAACTAATGACCACCAAACTCGGAAAATTATATTTAATACCTACTACCCTTGGCGAAACGAACCCTTTAGATGTTTTACCAATTACCGTAAAAAATACGATTGAAGCCATTGATATTTTTATAGTAGAAAACGAAAAAACAGCAAGACGTTTTATTAAGCAAATAGCTCCTAATAAAAAACAACCATCATTACAGCTGTTTTTACTGAATAAATTTACAGAATTCATGGAGCTTCCAGAGTTCCTAAATCCATGTCTAGAAGGCAAAAACGTTGGTTTACTTTCCGAAGCAGGATGTCCTGCTGTTGCCGATCCTGGCGCTGATGTGGTTAAAATTGCACACCAAAAAAATATTCAAGTGGTTCCTTTGGTTGGACCTTCGTCAATCATAATGGCTGTGATGGGATCGGGAATGAATGGTCAAAGTTTTGCTTTTAACGGCTACTTACCTATTGATAAACAAGAACGTAAAGCGGAATTATTGCGTTTGGAACGCTTATCATTTCAAATTAATCAATCGCAATTATTCATTGAAACACCTTATAGAAACAATGCCATGTTAGAAGATATTTGCAAAGTTCTTCATCCAGAAACCGATGTTTGTGTGGCTTGTGATATTACCTTACCAACTGAATTTATTAAAACACAAACTGCTCAAGCTTGGAAAAAAAATAGTGCAGACCTTCATAAAAGACCTGCACTTTTTATAATTCATAAAAGCTAAAATATTAAGCTGTTAGCTTGACTTTTGCTTTCCTATTGGATTTTACTTTAGAAGTATCGTATCCTGAAAACTTTTTAATATAGTATTGGATAGATGTCCCATATGCATCGGTAAACCCATGTTCACCATAGCTTCTTAAGTATTTTTTTACATTTCCTGGGCCTGCTAAATGTGCAGCTGCCAAAATACCTGATTCCGTAATATGAACACCGTTTATCAGTTTTCCTTCAAAACGCTTAATGTCCTTTCTTAAAATCCATTTGTTTCGTTCTGCATTTGCTACAAATGCTTTTTCTTGTAATTCTGGATTCTTAAGGAAATGAACCGGATTGTGAACACCAATTAGCTTTAAGGTTTCTTTACCAAATTGGTATTTACCAAGATAACCAAAGGTATTAACTGTAAAATAATCTCCTCTAGATTCCTTAAAACCTAAAGCCTCTTTAAATCCTACGAATGATTTTCCTAATGTTGGCGAATATGGCTTATAGACTTTTTCTAAAGGTAGGAAGTGATCAGATGACGATTCAGTTGTTTCAACAGTGTTAAATGCTAAATCAGTTTCTGAATAATCAGTTTCTGTTATGGTCTTGTTCGATGTAAACGAACCAATAATTGCGACACATATTATAATTACTAGTACTAGGTAATTTAAGTTACTTTTTCTCATAATTTTTTGAATTTTTTAAACACATTTCTTTGAGGGAATTGGTTGTAAAATTTCAGCGTGCAAATATACAACTTTTTTTTAATATCTGATATTTAATCGATTAAGTGTTTTTAAAAGTAGATTCCGTGAAAGATAATGCCATTTTCTTCGTTGAACTCCAAAGTTGGAAAAGGAACTTTTAAGGTGTTAAATAGTTCAAAAACAGTTTTTAAAACATGAGAATTTGTCTTGATTTTGGTAAGGTCAATATCCAAACTTAAAT
>CBFHJN010000065.1:0-13114 GCA_965655805.1 Flavobacteriaceae bacterium | reverse complement strand
GCTTTACCCAATTAAAAGGTAAAAAAGCAATTGTACCTATTTGTAATCGTGTAATTCCGATTATAGAAGACGAATATGTAGATGTTGAATTTGGTACAGGTTGTTTAAAAGTAACACCTGCTCATGATGAAAACGATAAGAATTTAGGAGATACCCATAATTTAGAAGTGATTGATATTTTTAATGATGATGCCACACTAAATAGTTTTGGTTTACATTATGAAGGTAAAGATCGGTTTGTTGTTCGGAAGGAAGTTGTAAAAGAACTTACCGAAAGTAAAACCTTAATAAAAACAGAACAACACTTAAATAAAGTTGGAACGTCTGAACGTACCAAAGCAGTAATAGAACCACGTTTATCAGATCAGTGGTTTTTGAAAATGGAGGATTTAGTGAAACCTGCAATTGAAGCTGTTTTAGGTAAGGATGCTGAAATTAAATTATTTCCAAAAAAGTTTGAAAACACCTACAGACATTGGATGGAGAATATCCGTGACTGGAATATTTCTAGACAGTTACTTTGGGGACAGCAAATTCCAGCGTATTTCTATGGAGACGGAAAAGAAGATTTTGTGGTTTCAGAAACGGCTGAAGAGGCAGTAATAAAAGCACAAGAAAAAACAGGTAATTCAAATTTGACGACTTCTGATTTACGCCAAGACAAAGATGCATTAGATACTTGGTTCTCCTCATGGTTATGGCCAATGAGTGTTTTTGATGGTATAAGAAATCCCGAAAATGAAGAAATAAACTATTATTACCCAACCAACGATTTAGTAACTGGTCCAGATATTTTATTTTTTTGGGTAGCCAGAATGATCATTGCTGGTTATGAATATAAAGATGAAAAACCATTTAAAAATGTTTACTTAACCGGTTTAGTGCGCGATAAACAACGCAGAAAAATGAGTAAATCATTAGGAAATTCACCTGATGCTTTAAAATTGATTGATGATTATGGAGCTGATGGTGTTCGTGTTGGTTTATTATTAAGTTCAGCTGCTGGAAACGATTTAATGTTTGATGAGGCTCTTTGCCAACAAGGAAAAGGTTTTGCTAATAAAATATGGAATGCCTTCCGTTTAGTAAAAGGTTGGGAGGTAAGCAAAACTATTGGGCAGCCAGAATCTAGCAAAATTGCGTTAGAATGGTTTGATGCAAAATTTCAGGAAACACTAATTGAAATAGAAGACCACTTTAGTAAATACCGTTTATCCGATGCTTTGATGGCAACTTATAAATTGATTTGGGACGATTTTGCATCTTGGTTATTAGAAATTATAAAACCAGCTTACCAACAACCTATTGATTCAAAAACGTTAAATGAAGTCATTACTCAGTTTGAAAATATCCTGAAAATATTACATCCATTTATGCCTTTCTTAACAGAAGATATATGGCAATATATGGAAGAGCGAACTCCAGAAAATGCTTTAATAGTAGCGGCTTGGCCAGAGCAAAAGACTGTTAATACCCAATTAATTTCGGAGTTTAGCTTTATGCAAGATGTCGTTTCCGGAATTAGAAATATCCGAAAGGATAAAAACATTCCTTTTAAAGATGCAGTTGGGTTTTCGGTTATAAATAATGATTCAGTTTCTAAATCTTTAGATTCGGTTATTATAAAACTAGGAAATTTAGAAGCAATAGAATATGTTGAAGGAGCCGTTGATGGTGCGTTAACATTTCGTGTAAAATCCAACGAATATTTTATTCCTATAGCAGGCGCTATAAATGTTGAAGAAGAAATTAAAAAACTTGAAGAGGAATTAAAATACACCGAAGGGTTTTTAAAATCTGTTCAGAAAAAATTAGCAAATGAGCGTTTTGTTTCAGGTGCTCCAGAGCAAGTTATTGCAAACGAACGAAACAAGGAAGCTGACGCATTGGCAAAAATTGAGACTTTAAAAAGTAGTTTATCTAGTTTAAAGTAATGTCAAAACGAACTGCATATTCCATAATAGCCATTGTTTTAGTTGTTGGTGTTTATGGTTATGAGTTTTTTTTAAACAAAAAAGAAGAACAGGCAATTGTGGATTCTGGTCGAAAGATGAAAGAACCTACAGTTGCCTTTTTTCTACCAACAAGTTCCACAGGTCAAGTTGTTCATCATCAATGGTATTCGTTAAGTTATAGCGAACCACATGAGCAAGCAGAATGGGTTGCTTATGAATTAAAAAAGGAACACCTGTCCAATACGAATTTCGAGCGTCCGTATTTTGAAATTGATAAAGCTGTAAAATCGGGTGCAGCCAGTTGGCGCAATTATAAAAATTCAGGCTATGATCGTGGGCATTTATGTGCAGCAGCCGATAGGCGTTTTAGTAAAATGGCTCATGATGAAACCTTTCTAACCAGTAATATCAGTCCGCAAATTCACGAATTTAATTCGGGTATTTGGAATTCACTTGAGCAAAAAACACGCTATTGGGCTTCCAAATATGATGGCGTTTATGTCGTTACGGGTGGTGTTCTTGAAAATAGCTTAAAAACGATTGGAAGCGAAAACGTAGCGGTTCCGAATAAGTTTTATAAAATTGTTTTAGATTATAATAATGGAGAGCCAAAAGTATTAGCTTTTTTAATGCCTCATGAAAATTCTAATAAACCGCTTTATAGTTTCGTTGTATCTGTAGATTTGGTAGAGGAACTTACAGGAATTGATTTCTTTTCTGAATTGGATGATGCTCTTGAAACGCGAATTGAAGCTTCTGCGGATTATAAAAATTGGCGTTTTTAAGAGTTGTAATACTTATTTGAATTTATTGAAAATACCATGCCATCGTAATTTTCTGATAAATGCGCCCTGTTCTTCCGAAACCAAAGGTTCTATTTTGCGGTTTTTGGCTTTAAAATAACCAGCCATATAATCCTTGAACAACGGAATACTTTTCTTTTTAAACGCTAATTTTAAGGCAGAAATGAATGTAATACTAAAACCATAACGCATGTTGAACATAGCTTCACCTTGTAAGTATTTCGAAGCTTTGTTATAGGTTTTGCCAGTAGGTTTTAAATGCTTTACGTGTAGTGTTTCGTCAGTTAAAATTTCCCAATTATAAAATTTGGCAAGTAATTCATCAACGGTATCCCAACCCATAGACGGTTTCAACTTTCCAATTTCCAGAAAACATGCTTTTCTGTAAGCCTTTAAAGCACCACGAATATGATCTTTTCGGGTTAGATTTTCTAAAATCCAATTACCATTTTCTTGAATATAACAAAACCCTGAAGCCATGCCAAGTCTATCATTGGATTTGAAATGTTTAGCTAATTGTTCTAAATAATTCTTCGGAAATATTAAGTCGGCATCAAATTTACAAATCACATCATAATCACTATCAAGCGTTTCATAGCCTTTATAGAATGCGTTGATGATTTTGCTGCCTGGTAAATGTTCATTTGAAGAAGTTGCATTAATCAACGTAATCCAGGAATGTTTTTTAGAGAACGATTCAACGATAGCTTGTGTGTTATCCCTAGAATTATCATTTACAACCATTACTTGTTTAGGTAGTAACGATTGATTTGCTAAAGATTCTAAAGTCTTAGCAATATATGCGGCTTCGTTATGAGCTGGTATGATTATTTTGAAATTCAAGTATTAATTATCTCATGTGATATAATATGATTCTTAATTTCATAAATAAACTTGTAAATTGCTTATTATATCACTTTTACTTATTAAAGGGTAAATATATTTAATATTTGAATGCGGAAAAATTTTGCGATGAATAAGTTATTAAATTTATGTGTGTTTTTGTTATTTGCCAATTTTGGTTTTTCTCAAAATTATACTGTTGCCTTTTTTCAGAAAATAAATGATATTCAAGGCGGTTTTTCAGATGTATTGAATGATCAGGACAACTTTGGCGTTTCAATTGATCAAATTGGTGATTTAGATGGGAATGGTGTTAATGATGTCGTCGTTGGTGCATTTTTGGATGATGATGGTGGCAGCAATAGAGGTGCGGTTTGGATTCTTTTTCTAGATTTGAATGATCAGGTTATTTCGCAAACTAAAATTAGTAATACACGTGGTGGTTTTAATGGTGTTTTGAATAATGGAGATGGATTTGGGAGTTCCGTAGCTTATTTAGGTGATATCAATAACGATGGACTTATAGAGCTGGCTGTTGGCGCTGAATATGATGAAGATGGAGGTTATGGACATGGTGCTGTTTGGATTTTATCATTAAATAGTGATGGAACAGTAAATTCGCACGCCAAAATAAGCGATACAGAAGGTAATTTTAATGGTTTCATTAATGATTCCGCTATTTTTGGTTCTGATATAGAAAATATTGGCGATTTAAATGGAGATGGTGTTGACGATTTAGTAATTGGTTCAAGAGAGGATGATGATGGAGGCGATAGTAATGGTGCCATTTGGGTTATATTTTTAAACCCGGATTTAACTGTAAATTACTTTCAAAAAATCAGCGAATTGGAAGGCGGTTTTAATGAAACCCTTGCTGATGGTGATTTTTTTGGATCTTCAATTGCAGATATTGGTGATTTAAATGGCGATGGTGTAGTAGATTTAGCGGTTGGTTCTACAAGAGATGATGATGTGTTTACAAATTCTGGTAGTATTTATATTTTATTTTTGAATATAAACGGAACCGTTAATAATTATACAAAGATCTCTAATAATTATGGAGGTTTATCAAATTTAATTACTTCAAACGGGTTATTTGGTGAATCCATTGATGGCGTGGTTGATATTGATAATGATGGAAAAATAGAAATAGTTGTAGGTGCCATGAATCAAATTAATCCATCATTGATTTCTTTAGGTACCGGAGCATTTTTTATAATTGAATTAAATGCTGATGGGACCGTATCGGAAGAACACTTTTATACATTTAGAGAAAATTGTTTTTTAGAGGAATTAAGTCATGGCGTTTTGTTTGGAGGCTCTGTTAGTTTTTTAACAATGGATCCAAACAATCTTAAAATTGCTGTTGGGTCCTACAGAGATAGTGAAAATGGAAATAGAAAAGGAGCCATTTACATTCTCACTTTGGGAGAGGTCTCGTATAACTTGGTTTCTTTTACGGATCCAACGGGTTGTGGTGTAGATGATGGAACGATTACCTTGAGCGGTTTTTCTGCGAATACTGAATCTACTATTGGTTTTAATAATGGGTCAGATCAACTCGTCACTGTTTTTTCAGATTCTGCTGGCTTGTTAACTATTACAGGATTGCCAGGAGGTTTGTATACAGACATTACTGTAAACCCAGATTTGAGTGATTGTTCATTTAATTTAGGAAATATAACGTTAGCAACAACATCTGGTTTAAGTCCTGTTATTTCATCTGCAGATCCAACTAATTGTGATGCGTCTAATAATGGTAGTATAACAATTTCTGGATTGTATTCGAATACAAGTTATAGCATTAGTTTTAATAATGGTTCAATACAAACAATAAATTTAGTTTCAAGTGTTAGTGGTGTTATAGGTTTGACAGGATTATCATCAGGTATTTATACCGAAATTACTGTTGATGAAATTGGAGGTGGTTGTTCCTACAATTTAGGACAAGTTACATTAGCGTCGTCTGCTTTAATAGCTACAATATTGCCTAAAAATCCATCCGACTGTGATTCTAATAATGGTGCCATAACAATTACTGGTCTAGCAAATACAACAGAGAAATTAGTGAGGTATGAGAAAGATCAATCTCAATCAGCAACTGTGCGTTCCAATAACGTTGGTGAAATAAATTTAGAAGGACTATCCATAGGCTCATATCAAAATATAACTATTGTAGAATTGTTAACCAATTGCTCTTCTAATTTAGGGCAGATTATTTTAAACTGTATTGGAAATGAAACTCAAAAGTGTTTTGAAACTCCAAAGTTTTTCACACCAAACAATGATGGAAATAATGACTTATGGACGGTTGAACTGTTTTCTTCGGAAGGAGGTTGTGACTATACGTTATATATATATGATAGGTTTGGAAAACTTCTAAAAACGTTAACACCGCAAAATAATGTTTGGAATGGAACTTATAATGGCGAATTAATGCCAACAAATGATTATTGGTATTATGTCGAATTTATAAATGCAGAAGTAAGCAAGTCGTTCAGATCGCACTTTACATTAAAAAGATAATTATTTGTTAAGGAACTAAATCCGTTCCGCATAAACAATATAATAACGCGGTGTAAACCAGCGTAAAATGGGTCTGATTCCTATTTTTTTAGTCGGATTTGTCCATTTCTCACGTGCTATTATTTTCCAACCTGCTTTTTCTAAAAGCCAATCAAATTGCCAATCTTCGAACTCATGAAAATGTCTGTCCCACATATCTGTTTTGCTTCTGTATGCAGGCGAAAACCATAAACGAAGCGGAATACTGGCAACCATTTTATTAGCTTTTATGCTTTGTAGAACTGTATATGGTGATAATAAGTGTTCAAAAATTTCAAAAGCTGTTACGACGTCTGCTTCAGAATTTTCAATAGCTCTTGAGTCTAAATCTAAATCTTCACCGGATGTATTTTCAACTTGATACCCTAGGTTTTTCATTATAGATGAAAACGGATTTTCAACACCTAAATCCAGAATAGTGGCATTTTTAGAAATATGCTTTTCAAGAAATTCAGCCGTATGTTTAAAGCGTTTATTTGGATACGTTTTTTCGTACATAATTGTTACTGAAAAGAGAGGGAACTTATTTAATTATTTACCTAAAAGGACTTATCATGCTTCGTAAATAATAGCGTTAATGTTCATGCCAGCACCTACGCTAGCAAACATAATAATATCGCCTTTGTGGATAGCGTGGTTTTCCAATTCGCCACTTAAAATTAAATCTAATAAAGTTGGTATGGTAGCAACGCTGGAATTACCTAATTTATTAATAGTCATGGGCATAATATCCTTGGGCATATCCAGATCATATTGCTTATAAAAACGCTGAACAATAGCTTCGTCCATCTTTTCATTAGCTTGGTGTATAAGGATTTTCTTTAAATCAGAAATTTTATATCCACTGGCATCCAAACATGATTTCATAGCCAAAGGCACATGACTTAAAGCAAATTCATACACTTTTCTACCATACATTTTTATATAGCGACGCTGATCTGTTATAGCCGTATTATTAGTTTTACCAAAATAAATAAAATGTGTTTCGTCTAAAGTGTACGTGGCGCTTTCATGAGCGATTATGCCACCTTCACCATCAGTTTCTTCTAAAATTACGGCTCCTGCACCATCACTATAAATCATAGAATCACGATCGTGCTTATCCACTACACGAGACAAGGCTTCGGCACCAATAATCAAACATTTTTTAGCTATACCAGATTTTATAAATGCATTGGCTTGAATAACACCTTCATTCCAACCTGGACATCCAAATAATATGTCGTAAGCAACACATTTTGGGTTTTTTATACCTAAAAGATGTTTCACGCGAGAAGCAATACTGGGTACCGTATCACTCTGTTCTGAATTGTATTTAACATCGCCATAATTATGACCAACGATAATGTAATCTAATGTTTCCGGATCAATTTTAGCATCAGCAATTGCTTTTTGAGCGGCAAAGAATCCTAAATCGGATGTGTTTAAATCATTGTCTGCATAACGACGTTCACCAATTCCAGTGATAGCCTTAAACTTTTCGATAATAACATTATTATCATTTTTTATGATGGAACCATCAGAATTTAGAAATTCATGTTGATTGAAATCAGCATTGGTCTCTATCTTGTTAGGTATGAAACTACCAGTTCCTGTGATTTTTATTGCCATATTTTACTTCAATTTATTGGGCATACACGAAATTAAGTATTAAATAATTCTTAGTTACTACAAGTTGGAGTAAATGTTAATTTTTTTGCGAATATGTTAAATTTATTGCAGTAGATTATAATATTCATAATAATAATAATAATAATAAAGCCTTCATTACAGAAGGCTCTATTATATTTTTATTTAGCATTATGCTTCCATATATTCTTCAATGGGAGCACACGTACAGAATAAATTACGATCGCCATAAGCATCATCAACACGTCTTACAGTTGGCCAGAATTTATTATCACGAACATACTCCAAAGGAAATGCTGCCGTTTCTCTGGTATATGGCATCAGCCATTCATCAGCCGTAATCATATCTAACGTGTGTGGAGCATTTTTTAGCACGTTATTGGTGTCTTCTTTAGATACTGCTTCAATTTCTTTTCTGATGGAAATCATGGCATCACAAAAACGATCCATTTCTGCTTTACTTTCGCTTTCAGTAGGCTCTATCATTAAGGTTCCAGCAACAGGGAATGATACCGTTGGAGCATGGAATCCATAATCCATTAAACGTTTTGCAATATCAACTACTTCAATACCATTTTCTTTAAAAGCGCGACAATCTACAATCATTTCGTGAGCTGCTCTTCCGCGTTCACCAGAATACAACGTATCGAACTGACCTTGTAATCTAAACTTAATGTAGTTGGCATTTAAAATGGCAATTTTTGTTGCTTCTGTTAAGCCTTTTGCTCCCAACATTTTGATGTAACCATATGAAATCAAACAAACCAACGATGAACCAAAAGGAGCTCCTGAAATAGCAGAAATAGCATTGGTACCTCCTGTTTTAATGATTGGATTACTCGGTAAAAATGGTGCTAATTGTTTGGCAACGCAAATTGGTCCAACTCCTGGTCCACCACCACCATGAGGAATAGCAAAGGTTTTGTGAAGGTTTAAATGGCAAACGTCTGCGCCAATATTACCTGGATTTGTTAAGCCCACTTGTGCATTCATGTTGGCACCATCCATGTAAACTTGTCCGCCATTATCGTGGATAATTTTAGTGATTTCTTTTATAGCAGACTCATATACACCATGTGTTGATGGGTAGGTTACCATGATGCATGATAAATTATCTTTATGTAATTCTGCTTTTTCGCGTAAATCTTCTACATCAATATTTCCTTTTTCAGTGGATTTCGTTACAACCACTTTCATACCTGCCATAACAGCACTTGCTGGATTGGTTCCGTGAGCAGACGATGGAATTAAACAAATATTTCTATGATGATCACCTCGAGATTCGTGATATGCTTTAATAACCATAAGTCCAGCAAATTCACCTTGAGCACCAGAATTTGGTTGTAAAGATGTGGCTGCAAAACCCGTAATTTCAGTTAATTGATCTTCTAATTCTTTTAGAATTGTTAAATAACCTTCCGCTTGATCAGCTGGAACAAATGGGTGAATGGTTCCCCAATTTGGTGAGCTTAATGGTAGCATTTCAGCAGCTGCATTCAATTTCATGGTACAGGAGCCTAACGAAATCATGGAGTGGTTTAATGATAAATCTTTACGCTCTAATTTTTTAATATAACGCATTAACTCCGTTTCCGAATGATGCGTATTAAACACTGGTAGTGTTAGAAAATCAGATGTTCTTTGTACAGATTCCATTACCTTATTGGTTTCTGATAGGTTTTTTATAACAACTGCTTCTTTATTGGCAACATCAGCAAAAATAGAGACAATTTCATTGGCATCCTTTAAAGTCGTTGTTTCATTAATAGAAATAGTTACCGTTTCAGCATCTGGATAATAAAAATTAACACCTGCTTTTTCTGCAGCTACTTTTATGTTATCAGCCTTTGCTTTAATTTGAATCGTATCAAAATAAGCTGTGTTGATTTGACTATACCCTAATTTTTCTAAAGCATTTGTAACCGAACCCGCGGTATTATGAACACGGTTAGCAATAAATTCTAATCCTTTTGGTCCATGGTAAACAGCATACATTCCGGCCATAACGGCTAATAACACTTGAGCCGTACAAATATTTGAAGTTGCTTTGTCACGTTTAATATGTTGTTCACGTGTTTGTAATGCCATACGTAAGGCACGATTTCCGTTCATATCTTTGGTTACACCAATAATACGCCCAGGAATATCACGTTTGTATATTTCCTTGGTAGCAAAATAAGCTGCATGCGGTCCTCCATAACCCATTGGTACACCAAAACGTTGTGTGGTTCCAACAACCACATCAGCACCAAATTTACCTGGTGCTTCCAGTTTTACTAAACTTAAAATATCCGCGGCAACGGCAACTTTAATGTCGTTTTTATTTGCTTTTAAAATGAACGATTTAATATCTGTAATTTGCCCATCTTTACCAGGATATTGTAACAATGCACCATAAAATCCTGATGAGAAATCGAATGTGTCTTCATTTCCAACAACTAATTCTATTCCAATTGGATTAGCGCGTGTTTCCAAAAGCGATAAGGTTTGTGGTAAAATAGTCTCTGAAACGAAAAATTTATTTACGTTCGCTTTCTTTTGGTCACGTGATCTTACAGCAAATAATAAACCCATAGCTTCAGCAGCTGCTGTACTTTCATCTAAAAGTGATGCATTTGCTAACTCCATACCAGTTAAATCGGTAATCATGGTTTGGAAATTTAGAAGCGCTTCTAAACGGCCTTGAGCAATTTCAGCTTGATAAGGCGTGTAAGCTGTGTACCAACCTGGGTTTTCTAAAATATTACGTTGAATAACAGCAGGCAATATAGTTGGGTGATAGCCTAAACCAATATAGGTTTTGTAGGTTTTATTACGTTTTGATAATTCATGAATATGTGTCAAATATTCTTGCTCACTCATAGCTTCATCAAGGTTCAATTCGTTTTTAAGTCGAATATCATCCGGAATAGTCTCGAAGATTAGTTGATCTAAAGTGTCTACACCAATGGTTTGTAGCATGCTATTTTGGTCTTCTTCTCTAGGACCAATATGACGTTGTGCGAAAGAAGTTGTATTCATTAAAGTTGTGTTGAATTTAGGCTGCAAATTTACGGAATAATTCACATTCTTTAGTTAACCAAAATGAAAGTTTTTAACCATTTGTTTTTGTTATTAACACTTTACGTATTTTTGTTTCATGCGATTGATAAAACAGGTTTTCGATTTTTACATCAACAGTAGTATTCATGTAGCTTTATCTGCATTTGCTTTAAGTTGGTTAACCCTCATTGAGTATCAAATTGCGTTCGATGTTGATGCGCTTTTATTTATATTTTTCGCAACCATTGTCGGTTATAATTTTGTGAAGTTTTTTGGTTTGGCTAAATTTCATCACAGACGTCTATCTGGTTGGTTAAAAATTATTCAAGGATTATCATTTATTTGCTTTCTAATTATAGGTTATTTTGCAACTCAATTACAAATCAAGACACTTATTTATTTAGCCGTTTTTGCGGTTATTACTTTCTTATATGCCATTCCTTTTCTGCCAAAAAAACTTTATTTAGATCATCAACAAAATTTACGAAATGTAAGTGGACTTAAAGTTTATGTTATTGCTTTGGTTTGGGCAGGCGTTACGGTTTTCATACCGCTTATAAATAATAATAGTCTTTTGGATTCGACAGTTATTTTGATATTTGCAAAACGTTTTTTATTCGTTTTGGCTATGATGCTACCTTTTGAAATTCGTGACATGCAATTTGATAGCATTAAATTGGCAACCATCCCGCAAAAAATTGGCATTAAAAATACCAAGATTATGGGTGTGATTTTAGCTGTTTTGTTTTTTAGTTTGGCGTTTTTTATGTCAGAGAAATCATTGAATATATTAGTAATCCAATTGGGAATTACTATGCTCTTAATTTTGAGTGTTTTATTTTCAGGAAAAAATCAAGGAAAGTACTATAGCGGATTTTGGGTAGAAAGTATACCAATTTTATGGCTGTTTCTAACGTTGTTGTTTGGATAATTCGTTGTTGAATTGCATTTTTAATTGTTCGCGCTCAATAGTTTTTAAACAATGTATTTTTGATTGTGATAACGATTCAGAAAGCTTGGTGTTTTTTTTAACGTATGAGCGCGTGAAGTGACACCAAAAATAACGCAAATTCAGTTTGAATTTCTCCCAGCCAGTCGCCTCATTATACTGTGCTTTATCACAAATATGCTGCGCTTCATCACAAGTAATAAATAAATATCTTTTTTTCATACTACTAATTATACCAGGTTTTTTCCATACATTCTGCCATAGCTGTTCTAGCTCTATGGACAATTACCCATAAGTTAGACGCTGTAATATTCAATTCATTACAAATGGTTTCGGTTTCTAATCCTTCTATGGTTTTCATCTTAAAAACAGTAGCCTGTTTTTCTGGTAGTTTTTCTAAACAGTTATAAATGGCATCTCCTAATTCGTCATTTTCAATAGTGTCTTGAGCAGTTTTATCAAAAGGATCTGCAACACGTTCTTCTAGCCAATCACCTTCATCTTCATTATTGTTGTAAGTCATTCTGACTTCTGCCTGACCTCTTTTTGAATTTATTTTCCGATAATGATCAATGATTTTTCGCTTTAAAATAGAAATTAACCACGTTCGTTCGCTTGCTTCGCCTTTAAAATTTTTCATGGATTTTAAGCCTGCAAAAAACGTGTCTTGCACCAAATCTTTAGCAATTTCACGATCGCTAACGCGTGATATGGTGAAATTAAACATATAATCTGAATAGCAATCTATCCATTGATCTGGATTAATTAAGTGTTTGGGCATAAAATTCTTTCAACTATTTATATCAAAAGTAAGGTATTTAAAAAGATGATTAACGTTATTACTTAATTTCTGTCAATTGAAATATTGACATTGATGTTATTGGACTCAATATTCTCATCATATTTTAGAATAAAATTTTCAATTTTATCTTCTATCAAATTGCAATCTACCAACACTTTACTTTGTAAAAGTTTTTTAACTAAATCTTTTTTTGTAAAGATATAAGTTTTAGACGTGAAGGATACTTTCTGATCAAGAAAGGTGACTTTACAATAGTAAGACCCATTCTTTTCATCATCAATATATTTCAAAACAAATAGTTCGTCATCATCTAAATTGAAATATGAGAAATTAATAGGGCTTCCATTAACCGTTAAACATTTCACGTCGTCTACAAAAATATCGTCTTTTTTTATTTTAACCTTCTGTGCTTGAATTAGAGTTATTGAAAGCGTTAAAAATAAGGTTGTAAGTATATGTTTCAATTTCATTTTTTCGTTTTTAAAATTTATTTACTTTTTAATTAATCCAGCACGTTTTAGTAAAG
>CBFHJN010000064.1:0-13180 GCA_965655805.1 Flavobacteriaceae bacterium | reverse complement strand
CCCATGCTTTATAGGTATCCACAATAAGTGAAGGCAAATGTTTTAGCTTAAAAGATTGGTTTGCATCTGAATTCATGTGTAAAGGTTTATTAGTAACTTTCAAATAAGGTAATAAGCGTGATAAATATAAAGTTATTTAAAAAAAGGCTGACCATAAGTCAACCTTTTCAATTTTATTTTCTAATTCAAATTACATTTTAAAAGCATGGTAACTGAATTTCTGACCTGCAATAGATAAATCCGCCATTAATCCAGCTTTAGGCATAGCAAATACTACAACGCCATCACTATAACTAGTGCTTTTAGAAACACCTTTATCTACCGCTACGGCAGATGCCTCTGCTTCAAATTCATAATCATCCATTTTAAATTCGGTAAAAGCTTCTTCGGTTTCAAAGAATATAACTTGAGTTACGGCTTGTCCTCCAGCTTGTAAGCCAACGCTTAATTCTTTTAAATCTGCCATACCTATTGGTCTTCCATTTTCGTATACAACGCCATTTCCACTTGCTCCACCTAAAATTAAACCACCTTTACCTACATTAGGAAAGATAACATAACCCGAAGCATTGTTGAAAAATTTCTGGAAACCAGCATCTTTCTCCAACATCATCGTTTTGGCATGTTCGGCATTCTTCATTAGTTTTTTGTCTTTGTCATTTTGTGCAGTAGCGCCAACTGTTATAAATAGTAGGCAAGCTGCCATAAGTGTTTTTAGAGTTTTCATAATTTTAATTTTAATTGTTATACCCAAATATATCTTTAATGTAACAATCAGAATGACACAATACATAAAATCATTAGCGTTATCAGAATTACTATTAATATACAGAGCATAAAAAAATCCATATATACATATGGATTTTATAACCGATTGGCATCTATTACTTTAGAAATTTCTTCATCAAAACATAAAGCCCATATTTACCAACTACCTGTAATATCGTATTGATCCAATTGGACGGTTTTAAATCTTCTTTAAACTCTGTTTTTAGAAGCTTCATTTCTTCAAAAGCAATTTTGCGTTCTAAATTTAAGCGCTTCAAATCAGTTTCTATTTCTGTAAAAGATTGATAGTTTTTCATAATTACGAATCGAAAAATTTATAAGCAATCTGTTTAATTACTACTTTATTTATAGCTTTTCTTAAAAGATACACGATACCTGTTACCATTAAAAATAGACCTGCAACTACCAAGTACCCTAAAGCTAAATTGTCTAACCATTCGCCAATAGCCAAGGCCAAAGCAAAGGATAGAAAAAATAAGCCAATAGCAAGTAATCCACCTATAACTAATACCTTGGCAACCATGCTAACTGAAACTGCTAACTGTTGAAAAATCTTTAGCCGAAAATACTCTTGAGATTTTTTGACATAGGTTTCACCAGCGTCTGTCATTTTACTGGTTGTGTCATTTAAGGATTCAAAAATATTCATTTAAATTATGATTTTTGGAACTTCTTGTTTTTAGCTTTTAAATCACTCAATTTGTTTTCTAAACTAGTAATAACATCTTCCGTTTTATGACTTACGTTACTAACAATAGACTCTAATTGATGATCAAAATCATCTTTTCTATTAGATACCGTATCCGCTACTCTATCACGCAGGTTATGAGCACCTTCGCTCATTTTATCGCGTGCATTTCCAGCTTCATCAGCAATGCGTTGACGTGTATTTGAACCTTTATCTGGCGCAAATAAAATTCCTAAAGTTACGCCAATTGCTGTTCCAGCTAATATACCTAAAAGTGTACTACTTTCTTTTCCCATGATGTTTTAATGTTTTTGTTAAAAATTTCGAATTAATACACCTCTAATTTACCGCTATATTTTGATATAAACTACTAGATTTAATTGATTTAATATATTGCATTATAGATTATTCAATAAGGGAATATAATATATGCAAAAAGCCTGGGACGAACCCAAGCTTTTTCAAAATGTATTTCTTAAAATATTTATTTAATGGATACTAACTCTAATTCAAAAGTTAAATCCTGACCAGCTAATGGATGATTTCCATCAACTATAATGTGATCGTCATTTACGGCTGCAACACGAAACTGGTGCTCAGTTCCATCTGGATTTTTAGATGCTAGTCCCATACCCACTTCTGGCTTGATATCTTGCGGTAATTGATCTTTCTTTACTTCATGGAACAATTCTTTTTGAACTTCACCATAAGCTTCAGTTTTTTCAATTACAACTGTTTTTTTATCATTAACTTTCATTTCAAGAACTGCTTTTTCAAAACCAGGAATTAGCATACCTTGACCAAGTGTAAATTCTAATGGCTCTCTATCAGCGGAACTATCAAAAACTTGACCACTACTTAATTTCCCTGTGTAATGAACTTGTACAGTATCATTCTCTTTTACATGACTCATAAAAATTGTATTTAAATTTGCTGCAAAACTAACAATTATTAGTCGGAATACCATGGCAGCTCAATGACTTAATAAAATATTAACGTTTGGATTTTCGTTTTTTAAGTAAGTAATAAATTAGCTTAAACATAATTAAATAAAAATAACTACATTTAATCAAGAAAGCACTAACGGTATATAAATGAGAAACTTCATTAAACTCCTTTTTTTTATTTTTTCACTTATCTTTATTAACACGGGTTTTTCGCAAAATAACAAAAAGAATGTTTTAAGAGATTCACTTGATAATAAAATTGATTTTAGTAATTTTTTATTAAACCCAAAAGGTTTTATTCCATTAATTCAGCCAATAACAGAGCCCGCATTAGGGAATATAGGCGGTGTTGTTTCACCTATTTTTATTAGCCCAAATAAAAACCAAATTGAAGGTAGATACACGCCACCAAATATCACCTCTTTATTTGCTGGCTACACGGCAAATGACACCTGGATGGTAGGTGCTTTTAGAATGGCTAACTTGCCAAAATATGGTTTAAAATATCAAGCCATGATGGCTTATTCATCTGTAAATATTGATTATTACCGAACGGTACCTGTAGTTGGTGAAAAACAATTTGCTTTTAATTTTAAAGCACTGCCCATCTTACTATCAATTATGAAAGAAATTAATAACACAGGGTTGTTTGTAGGTATTGAATATTTATTTCTTAAAAACGAGGTCACACCTAAATTTGACTTTGAAACCTTACCTGATTTTTTAGATGGTAAATCCCTAAAAAACACATTAAGTAGTCCAGGAATTATTTTAGAATTTGATAGTCGTGATAACATTTTTACCCCAGACACTGGTTTTTTAGTAAATGCAACGTATCATTTTAATGCTGAATGGACGGGAAGCGATTACAACTTTGGTAATTTAGAGCTCTCCACTCAATTTTACCACAATTTCATACCACATTTAGTAAGCGGTTTTCGATGGGCATCTGAATTTCAATTTAATGAATCGCCTTTTTACACTGAACCATACATTAATTTACGTGGTGTTCCTAAAATGCGTTACCAAGGAAGATCTACTCATTTAGTTGAAACGGAACAACGCTTCGATTTCACAACGCGTTGGAGTCTTGTTGGATTTGGCGGATTAGCAAAAGCTGTTAAAGAGAATGAATCCTTTGCAAAATCAGATTTAATTTATAATTATGGTACAGGTTTTAGGTACTTAATTGCGCGTAAATTCAAAATTCGAATGGGAATTGATGTAGCTTGGTCTAATAACGATTTTGGTTATTATATTATTTTTGGATGCGCTTGGAACAACAGAAAATAATTTTAAAATTGAATATTGTAATGATTATACGTTAAAATTTATATGATTTAATCATTTCTGCTTCAAAAATTAAAATTTCAAGTCATTATAACTTTATTTTAAACACTTCTTCTCCTAAAAGTAATTGGCTCAATCAAGTCTATACCGAATTGGCAATCAACAACTTTATTAATGACTTTGCTTTCATCCATCTACAGAGGACCACTATAATGACAAAAAAAAGCCTAAAATCTGTACAGATTTTAGGCTTAAAAAGTCGGGGTGGCAGGATTCGAACCTGCGACCTCCGCGTCCCAAACGCGGCGCGATAACCGGGCTACGCTACACCCCGAATTGGCTATCCTTTTCAGTTTTAAGATTAGAATTTAAAACCGAGGTGCAAATATATAGTTTTTCTTTAAAACCATGCAATAAAAATTCCTTAATTTTATAGATATAATTTACATATCATGAAATCACGTTTTTATATTGTACTCTTTATTCTATTTGTTAATATTGTTGCATGCGCTCAAGACAAAAATCCAACAAACACCAATCATTCGCATAAAGTCGTAGTTTCAGATTTAACAAACCCTTGGGGATTTGTTTTTTTACCAGATAGTTCCATGTTAATAACCGAAAAATCTGGAACGCTTATTCATTTCAAAAATGGTAAAAAAACTGAAATTTCAGGTCTTCCAAAAATTCATGTTTACGGCCAAGGTGGATTGATGGATATCGCACTGCATCCAGATTACAAAAACAATGGCTGGCTTTATTTATCATATGCTTCAAGTGCAGGTGAAGAGCAAGGCGGAAACACGGCTATTGCTAGAGCAAGACTTAAAAATAACGCCTTATCAGATTTTCAGATGTTGTATAAGGCATCACCCAACACCAAAGCGGGTCAACATTTTGGTTCGCGTATTGTTTTAGATAAAGATAACTTTTTATACTTCTCTATTGGTGACCGTGGTGAACGCGATGTTAACCCACAGGATTTAACCAGAGATGGCGGAAAAATATATAGACTTCATGATGATGGAAGCGTTCCAAAAGACAATCCATTTGCGGAAACTCCAAATGCCAAAAAAGCTATCTATTCCTACGGTCATCGGAATCCTCAAGGAATGGCAATTCATCCAGAAACTTTAGAAATTTGGAGTCATGAGCATGGTCCAAAAGGTGGCGATGAGGTTAATATTATAAAAGCAGGTAAAAATTATGGTTGGCCCAAAGTAACATATGGCGTCAATTATTCTGGCACTGAAATAACAGATAAAACAACCATGCCAGGTATAACAGCACCAATACATTATTGGGATCCTTCCATAGCGCCAAGTGGTATGGCTTTTATTACCAGTAATGTTTATCCAGAATGGGAAGGTAATTTGTTAGTGGGTTCTCTAAAGTTTCAATATTTAGATTTATGCTATTTAAAGGACGAAAAAATCATAAAAGAAGAACGTTTATTGGATGGTTTAGGGCGTGTCAGATCTGTGGTTCAAGGTCCAGATGGTTATATTTACGCTGGTATTGAAAACTTGGGAATTGTAAAAATTCTGCCTTCCAAGAACTAAATACGTAAACTTGAAATAAGTTTAAATCATTCAACTCATAAATTCAATAGTAAATAACTAAATTTGTAACCAAAACTAAAAACAAATTCATGCTAATTATTGGAATTGCTGGTGGTACTGGCTGTGGTAAAACAACGGTTGTTAATCAAATTCTTGATCAACTTCCAGAGGGTGAAGTTGGCGTAATTTCGCAAGATTCCTATTATAAAGACACCACCCATTTATCGTTTGACGAACGTGTAAAAATTAATTTTGATCATCCGCGTTCTATCGATTTTGAATTACTGGAAGCGCACTTAAAGGAGTTAAAAAACGGAAACGATATTCATCAGCCTGTGTATTCCTTTATCAAGCATAATCGTACTGGCGATACCATTCTTACGCACCCAAGAAAAGTAATGATTGTTGAAGGTATTTTAATATTAACCAATCCAGAATTACGCGATATGTTCGATATTAAAATCTTTGTTCATGCCGATAGTGACGAGCGTTTAATTCGGAGATTAAAACGTGATATTTCTGAACGTGGCCGTGATTTAGATGAAGTTTTAAGCCGTTATCAAAACACCTTAAAACCCATGCATCAACAATTTATAGAGCCTATGAAGGAATATGCCGATATCATAATTCCTAACAATAAATACAACACCGTAGCGGTAGATATTGTTAAAACCATCATTAATCAACGATTAGTATAATGGCTAAATTTAATAGCAAATATTTAAAACCCTTCAAAAATATTTTTATATTGATTGTTGTATTATTCGCTATTTGGATGCTATTTTTTGATGCCAACTCCTATCTAATTCACAAGGAATTAAATACCGAAATCAACGAGCTTGAAGCTGAAAAAGAGTATTATAACAAAGAAATTCAGAAAGATAAAAAAGCGATTAAAGAGTTGAGTAACGATCTAGGTGTTGAAAAACTTGCTCGTGAAAAATATTACATGAAGAAAGCCAATGAAGAAATTTTCATTATAGAATATGAAGATAGTATTCCTAAAGAAACTAAAAATGACTAAATCACTATTTAGCGAATTTCCCGAAGTGTCTGCCAAAGAATGGAAACAAAAAATACAAGCAGATTTAAAAGGTGCCGATTATAACGAAACACTCATATGGCAGTCTAATGAAGGAATTCATGTAAAACCCTTTTATAATCAAGATACGCTAGAAAATAGCACAACTCAAACCATACCTCCTACATCCTGGAATATTTGCCAAACCATTTTTGTTCAACAAATTGAAGTGGCTAATGGCATTGCGATTTCTGCCTTAAAAAATGGTGCTGAGAGTCTCAAGTTTATCATTCCTGATGATACTATTTCTATTGAAAAACTTTTGAGAAGCATTGATGTGCAAAATACACAAATCTTCTTTGAATTACAGTTCCTGTCAGCATCCTTTGTTGAAACCATTAAAAAGTTAGACACGAACAACCAATTTATTATAGAGAATGATATTATTGGAAATCTAACCAGAAGTGGCAATTGGTTTTCTAATTTGGAAGCGGATCATAAAACCTTCACAAATAGTGTTAAACAAACGCTGTCATTTTCAATTGATACAACACTTTACCAAAATGCAGGTGCTAATATGGTGCAACAACTAGCATATGCTTTGGCACATATTAATGAATATTTTAATCATTTAAACAATGAGCTTTCAGCCGCAGAAAAGCAAACATGTCAACCTATTTTTAAACTTGCGGTTGGTTCTAATTACTTTTTTGAAATTGCTAAAATTCGCGCATTACGATTGCTATATCAAGCATTAGCTGCCGATTATGGTTTTAATACCACATGCCATATTTTTACAATTCCGTCCAAACGGAATAAAACGATTTACGATTATAACACCAACATGTTACGCACGACAACGGAATGTATGAGTGCTATTTTAGGAGGTTCAGATACCGTTTATAACATGCCTTATGATGCCATTTATCACAAAAACAATGAATTTGGGGATCGTATTGCTCGCAACCAATTATTAGTTTTAAAGCATGAAAGTTATTTTAATCAAGTTAAAAATCCTTCGGAAGGTTCCTATTATATTGAAACATTAACGAATCAATTAGCCGAAAAAAGTTTAGAACTTTTCAAGGACATAGAAGCGAATGATGGTTTTCTGAAGCAATTAAAAGAAGGCATCATTCAGCGAAAAATAAAGGAAAGTGCTCAAAAGGAACAAGAACAATTCAATGCTGGAACCATCACCTTGCTAGGCACTAATAAACATCCAAATAAAGCTGATAAAATGGCCAATGAACTGGAGTTATTCCCTTTTGTTAAAACGCAACCTAGAAAAACAATCATCGAGCCTATTATCGAAAAGCGCTTGGCCGAAAAAATAGAACAAGAGCGCTTAAAAACGGAATAGTCCAAAACTAAAACGTATGAAAACAGTAGTGAAATTAACACTAGTAATATTAAGCATGGCCTTCTATGGCTGTAAACAAGCGCCTAAAGCAGTAAATTTTAGTGATTATAAATACACCAATGAAGAACAAGTTATAGTATGTGACAGTATAGACACGGCACTTTACAACGAAGCCTTGTATACTTTTGAGGCGGATATTCTAAAATTTTATAAGCGCGAAAATTCAGATATCAGAGGTGCTTATTCCATGTTTTTGAAAGGTGTCTCGAATAAACAAATAAATTATAAAGACGTTGTTACGGTTCATACTATGAAGGTTCTGGAAGCCCTGAAAAGTAAACCTGAATTATGGAATGAATCGCAACTAAACTATAAAGCACCAATTTTTAATTGTTTAACAGAAAATTTCAAAGCTAAAGGCATTGTTCCAACCATCAATGCGTTAATACAAACTAATAGTGTACGGACCGATATTCTGTCTCCACCACTTCAAAAATATATTAGAAGTGCAGCTACAGACCACTATTTAGCAACTTTTATTGCGTTCCATATGTACTATGCTGAAATAGTCCATATAGATCCTGAAACCATAACCGAAACGCCTATTATGGCTTCGGAAAAAGCAAACCAATAGATTTAATCCTATCTGTTTCAATCCAAAACATACAATTTTATGAGTCGAAAAAACATCCAACATATTCTATTAAAGTCAACAGATTCTAATGAAAAAAACGACAGTTTTACGACCTTCAACTCGGCAGAAGATATTGACATAAAATCCGTTTACTCCAAAGACGATGTTTCCAATTTAGAGCATCTCAATTTTGTAGCTGGAATCACGCCAAACCTTCGTGGTCCTTATAGTACTATGTATGTAAGACGTCCATGGACAATACGTCAATACGCAGGATTTTCAACAGCTGAAGATAGTAATGCTTTTTACAAACGAAACCTGGCAGCAGGTCAAAAAGGTCTTTCTGTTGCATTTGATTTAGCAACACATCGTGGCTATGATTCTGATCATGAGCGTGTAGTTGGCGATGTAGGAAAAGCAGGTGTTGCCATTGATTCGGTTGAAGACATGAAAATTCTTTTTAATGAAATTCCATTGGATAAAATGAGTGTTTCCATGACTATGAATGGTGCTGTTTTACCCATTATGGCATTTTACATTGTTGCCGCTGAAGAACAAGGTGTGAAACCAGAACTTTTAGCTGGAACTATTCAGAATGATATTTTAAAGGAATTTATGGTACGTAATACTTACATTTATCCACCAACACCTTCCATGAAAATTATTTCAGATATTTTTGAATACACCAGTAAAAACATGCCTAAATTTAACAGTATTAGTATCTCAGGATACCATATGCAGGAAGCTGGTGCCACTTGCGATATTGAGTTAGCGTATACCCTAGCTGATGGTTTAGAATATGTAAAAAAAGGGCTAGAAGCTGGAATGGATATAGACACCTTTGCACCACGTTTATCCTTTTTCTGGGCTATTGGGATGAACTATTTTATGGAAATTGCAAAAATGCGCGCAGCAAGAATGTTGTGGTCAAAATTAATTAAACCATTTAATCCTAAAAATGAAAAATCTTTAGCTTTACGTACGCATTGTCAAACATCAGGTTGGAGTTTAACCGAACAAGATCCATTCAATAATGTGGCACGAACAACTATTGAAGCGGCTGCAGCAGCATTTGGTGGCACGCAAAGTTTACATACCAACGCTTTAGACGAAGCCATTGCCTTACCAACCGATTTTTCAGCAAGAATTGCTAGAAATACGCAAATTTTCTTACAAGAAGAAACACAAATTACCAGAACAGTTGATCCATGGGCTGGAAGCTATTATGTAGAAAAGTTAACACATGATATTGCCGAAAAAGCTTGGGAACTCATTCAAGAAGTTCAAGAATTAGGTGGTATGACCAAAGCCATTGAGGCTGGAATTCCAAAATTACGCATTGAAGAAGCTGCTGCCAGAAAACAAGCCCGAATTGATTCCAATCAAGATATTATTGTAGGCGTCAATAAATACAGATTAGCTGAAGAAGCACCAATTTCTACATTGGAAGTGGATAATCAAACGGTCAGGAACTCTCAAATTGAACGATTAAACAATATTAAAGCGAAAAGAGACAGTAAAAAGGTAGAAATAGCTTTAGCTAATTTAACCACTGCTGCCGAATCAAATCAAGATAATTTATTAGCTTTGGCTGTAGAAGCAGCTCGTGAACGTGCAACACTTGGGGAGATTAGTGATGCTCTAGAAGTTGCTTTCGGCCGCTACAAAGCACAAATTAAATCCTTTTCTGGCGTGTATAGTAAAGAAATTAAAGACAATGAATCCTTTAACCAAGCTAAAGCTTTAGCTGACAAATTTGCCGAACAAGACGGCAGACGTCCACGTATTATGATTGCAAAAATGGGACAAGACGGTCATGATCGTGGTGCCAAAGTAGTCGCTACAGGCTATGCAGACGTTGGTTTTGATGTAGATATAGGTCCACTTTTTCAAACACCACAAGAAGCGGCCAAACAAGCCGTAGAAAATGACGTACATATTTTAGGTGTATCATCATTGGCTGCTGGACATAAAACGTTAGTCCCACAAGTTATTGAAGCCCTAAAAGCATATGGACGTGAAGATATTATGGTTATCGTAGGTGGTGTTATTCCGAAACAAGATTATCAATATTTATTTGATGCAGGTGCTGTTGCCGTGTTTGGTCCGGGAACAAAAATTAGCGATGCGGCTATTCAAATTTTAAACATTTTAATAATAAACTAAATACATGAAAAACAAATTAACTCTTATCGCCTTCTTACTTTTTACAAGTATAATATTCGCACAAAGCTTTAAACCTATAAAAATTACTAAAACTGACGGAACGACCCTCAACACTTTAGGAAAATTCGAATTCAACCAGAAAAACTTGATAAATGGATTACTAATCAAAACGGATAAAAATGTTGATGCCACGTCATTTGATATAAAGGAATTAGATAATCTTATTTTGGAGGACAGCAAGTATGTTACAAAATCTTTTAACAGGCAGAATTTTATTTTTGAAGCGATTATAGAGGGTGAATTATCCATGTATAAAAGCCAAGATGGTTATTACTTAATTAAGGATGAATTGGAAGTACGCGAAATTCCTTTCAAGGATTATAATACTGTTGGTAAAACCTTAAACTTTGGTATTATAAGTGTATTTATAAATAATTGCGTTTCTGTTCAAGAATACGCTTATAATAGATTCGATGCCATTACTGCTGCTACCTTAGAAAAAATTGTAACGGACTATAACAACTGTTCAACCAGTGAAAACATCACTATTCCAGCACAAGCCATCAGTGATTCTAAAATTGAAAGTGATAGAATTGGTTTTGGGGTATCAGTAGGTTATGCTTTATTAAATACGAATTTTGATAACTTTGTGGCTAACACAGATAATAATGTTAGCACACCAACTGTTGGTGTTAAATTATATTTTAATACAAGTGCCTTAAATAATGGTTTATTTTTCGACTTAACAGTTGACTATTTCTTTGGGAAAGAGCAACAATTATCAAACCGGATTTCTAATAAAACACAATACGTTTCAACGCTTATCGGTGTAAATTATCAGCATATTCTTGAAAATAAAACTTTCACGCCTTTTGTAGGTGTTCATGGTGGATTAATATTAAATGGTGGATCAAATATTATCAATAATATCCCTGGCTATACCGTAAATTATGATGCGAACAGCTTAATCAATTACAACTTTACGGTAGGAAGTTTTATAAGTGTGTTCAATCAAAAAATTGAGGCAGCATTCATTTATCAACCCAAAATGAAATTTGAAATGGACAACGCTTCCATTGCAACTGATATTAAGCAAAGTTATGACGTTTCTGGCATGCAATTCAAGTTAACATACTGTTTCTAAATTAAAAAATCTAACCAGAATATATTGAAATCCAATAAAACTCTGGTTAGTTACTTTTACGCTCTTCAAATCAAAAAAATAAAGATTTTTAATTCGGACAAACTTGTCTTAATTAAAAAATTGTTTTACATTTGTACCATAAAACAAAATTATGTTTTCTAAAGCTTGTGAATACGGCATCAAAGCCTCCATTTTTATAGCCTTAAACTCATACCAAGAAAAACGGGTGAGTTTAAAAGCAATTGCAAAAGAAATTGCATCACCTGAAGCATTTACCGCTAAGATATTACAAGATTTGGTTAGACATGATATTATAAACTCGGTTAAAGGTGCACATGGTGGCTTTGAAATTGCAAAGCCACAAATTCCACATATTAAGTTAGAAGAAATTGTTCGGGCTATAGATGGCGATAAAATTTATAACGGTTGCGGATTAGGTTTACATACTTGTGATGAATTGCATCCTTGCCCAGTTCATGAAAAATTTAAAGACATTCGAAATGATTTGAAATTTATGCTGGTAAACACCAATTTAGAAGAATTAGCGTTAGACATTAAATCCGGTGTATCATTTTTAAAAATTTAAGAACTTAAAAAAAAAAAAAATTTAATTATAAATAGGATAAAAATATCCGAAATAAAAACCCTATGGAAACATTACATAAAAACTTAAGCAAACCAATTGGCGAATTTGTAGCCGATGATTTTAGAACCGCAGCCGTATTTAGTAACTATGGAATCGATTTTTGCTGCAAAGGACACCGCACTATTGAAGAAGTTTGTAATAAAAATGGTGTAAATCCAAATGAGCTTTTAGATAAATTGGATGCCATTGCCAATTCAAAAGGCAATAATGCCATTGATTATAAATCTTGGCCTTTAGATTTATTAGCGGAATACATTGAAAAAACACATCATAGATATGTGGAAGAAAAAATACCCGTTTTACGTCAGTTTTTAGATAAACTATGCAAAGTGCATGGCGGAAATCACCCAGAATTATTTAAAATTAATGAACTTTTTACAGGCTCTGCTGGTGAACTTTCAGCTCACATGAAAAAAGAAGAACTCATACTGTTCCCTTTCATTAAAAAAATGGTAAAAGCCACATTAGACGGTCAAGCTATTGAAGCACCTCATTTTGGTACGGTAGAAAACCCAATTGCCATGATGATGGAGGAACATGACAATGAAGGCGAACGTTTTAGAAAAATTGCCCTAATAACCAATAATTATACACCACCTGCAGATGCTTGCAACACCTACAAAGTAACATTTGCCATGTTGGACGAATTTGAAAAGGATTTGCACCTACATATCCATTTAGAAAATAACATTTTATTTCCAGAAGCTGCCAAGTTAGAACAACGCTTTTTCGCAGAGTAGATTAATAGCAACCGTTATTTTCATTAACTGGAAGTTATTCATTTAACTTCCAGTTTTATTTTCATTTAAAAGTTAATAGTTTGTTTAATTTTGCACGTCTCTTATCAATTTTACAATTTCATATTTTAATAGAGGGAATATTTATTGTAAGTTATGGTTTCAATGAGAGACGTGTTTTTTTTTATATTTT
>CBFHJN010000063.1:0-13219 GCA_965655805.1 Flavobacteriaceae bacterium | reverse complement strand
AATAATGGGTTTGTTGCTATTATATTTTTAATAATTTTAGGTTGGATTTTAGTTTAGAAGAACGAAAAAACTGATCTCGATATTTATCAGAGTCAATTGTTAAAATTAATTCAGAAATTACTCATACCACCAAAATCTATTAAGAATCAAAAAGCACAACCTTCCGATTGTGCTTTTTTGTTTATTTAATATACTTTATGAGATTAGCTGCGCAGAACCTTCGGTTTCTTCGCTACGCTCTGAATGACATTGAGATGTTTTTAGATCTCGCGATTAGAGTCCCAAGCCTCTAAATAATCTTTAACAGCTTTTACAAACTGACCTCCTAAAGCACCATTTACAACTCTATGATCATAGGAATGTGACAAAAACATTCTGTAACGGATGCCAATAAAATCACCTTCAGGTGTTTCAACAACTGCTGGTACTTTTCTGATAGCACCTAATGCTAAAATACCTACTTGCGGCTGATTGATAATTGGTGTTCCCATAATACTACCAAAGGTTCCAACATTCGTAACGGTGTATGTTCCGCCTTGAATATCGTCTGGTTTTAGTTGGTTTAATCTAGCCCTATTGGCCAAATCATTCACCTTTTTGGTCATACCAACCAAATTCAACTGGTCAGCATCTTTAATAACAGGAACAATTAAGTTTCCATCACCTAAAGCGGCTGCCATTCCTAGATTAATATGTTTCTTTTTAACAATGGTATCCCCTTGTAAGGAAATATTCATCATTGGGAAATCACGTAAAGCTTTAGCAATCGCTTCCATAAAGATTGGTGTAAAGGTTAGATTTTCACCTTCACGCTTCATGAAACCATCTTTCACTTTTTTACGCCAATTCCATATTTTCGTTACATCGGCTTCAATAAAACTCTGAACATGTGCAGATGTCTGAACCGATTCTACCATATGATGTGCAATCAATTTGCCCATTCTAGACATTTCAATAATTTCATCATCACCTGAAGCAATTACTGGTGTTGCTTTTGGTTTTTCTGCTTGTTTTGGAGCTGCTTGTTGTGCTGGCTGTGCTTTTGGGGCCGAACGATTTTCAATATACGCAAGCATATCGTTTTTCGTAACACGACCATCTTTCCCTGTTCCAGAAATAGCATCTAATTCATTTTGAGAAACCCCTTCTTCTTTCGCCATATTCTTCACCAATGGCGAATAAAAACGATCATCTGAAGATGCTACAGAAGCCGTAGTTACTTGAGCTGCTGTTACTGTTTTAGAAACTTCGGCTACAGGAGCAGATTCCTTTACAGCTTCCGATTTTGGTGCTGCTTCTGCTGAAGCTGAACCGCCTTCTGTTTCTATAATAGCAATGGTTTGTCCAACCTGAACCACATCGTCCACGCTAAACAATACCTCAACTAGTACACCATCTACTTCACTAGGCACCTCGCTATCCACTTTATCCGTCGCAATTTCAAGAACTGCTTCGTCTGCTTCAATGGTATCACCTACTTCTTTTAACCATGATGTAATGGTTGCTTCTGCTACACTCTCTCCCATTTTAGGGAGTTTCAATTCAAATTTTGCCATATCTGTAACTAAACCGTATGTTTTTTAATTTCGACTGCAAAATTAATGAAAAATCATCAAATTCATTGTCGTTTTATGAATTAATTCTTTGTTAACAATTGTATTTCACCACGATTTTTAGAACTATTACTTCCAATTATATAGTCGGAATTATTTGGTAGAATTTTAAATGAAACACCTTCATAGTCCTTCAAATCGGTAATATGTTGAAAAATATCTTTATATGTACTTGTATTCGCATCAAAAATCACTTCAGTAAATGGATTCAGATGGGTTATTTTTTTTACTAAAGAAATAGGTTTTTCCAAAGTTGTTTCCAAAATATGGGTCCCTTCTTCTGTCAGGAAAATATAAGATTGCCGTTTAGATTTAACTACTTCGGGTTCCGAACGCATAAGGTAAGCACCACGAATACCTAACCAAACCATACCGTCAAAAAGCAGGTTGCTTCTGAAATGCTTCTTATAAAAAACCTGCATCGCACCATAAAACCGCTTGGCATAATTGGCATCTTTCAATGTACTTTCACCTTTATAGTGCACTACGGTTGTACTACCATTGTAGTAATTGGCATAGCCTGCTTTAAAAACTTTGTAGGACAAATCAATATCTTCGCCATACATGAAATAGTCTTCATCCAAACCGCCCACTTCATCATAAACCGCTTTTTTTAATAACATAAAAGCGCCAACAAAAATAGGTACTTTGCCAGTTTCATATTCGTCTATTTGATTTGCGTAATAGGAACTCGGGTTGCCTAATAGTTTTTTTAATGCGACAACTGGTTTTGGAATATTACGTTTGCTTTCTGGTAGAAACTTTCCAGTTCCATCCATTAATCGGCAGCCAACAATGCCTAAATTAGTTTGTTTGTCGGCAAATTCTAACAGAATTTTAAAAGTATCTTCGGCAACAATGGTGTCAGGATTTAGAATACATAAATACTCGCCTTTTGCCTGTTTTACGCCTAGATTATTCCCTTTTGAAAATCCATCGTTATTCGGATTTTCAATCAACGTCACATTTGGAAATAGGGTTTTCACCATTTCGCAACTGGTGTCTGAAGATTGATTATCAACCACAATAATTTCGGCATTCAAGCTATCAATAGCTTTTTCGACACTTTTTAAACAAAGCTCCAGAAAATAGCGGACGTTATAATTTAATATGATAACAGATAACTTCAAATACTTAAGATTTTAGGGATGCTTCAAAAGGAATGCGGTTTACAATACTGCGTCCAAGGGTAATTTCATCGGTATATTCCAATTCATTGCCTACTGAAATTCCTCTAGCAATAGTAGATGTTAGCACATTGTAGTCCTGAATTTGTCGGTAAATATAGAAGTTGGTAGTATCGCCTTCCATGGTAGAACCTAATGCGAAAATGAGTTCTTTTACGTTACCTAATTTTACTTTTTCTACCAAGGTTTGAATATTCAAATCTTGAGGACCAATGCCATCCATAGGCGAAATTTTACCACCTAAAACATGATATAAACCTTTAAAGGAACTGGTATTTTCAATAGCCATGACGTCTCGAATATCTTCAACCACGCAAATAACATCGGTTAACCGATTGGGATTGGCACAAATTTCGCATACCTCCACATCGCTAATATTATGACAATTTTTACAAAATTTAATATCAGAACGCATGGTTTTTAAGGCATCTACCAACTGAAATGTTTGATTTTCAGGCTGATTCAATAAGTGCAAAACCAAACGTAATGCCGTACGTTTACCAATTCCTGGTAGTTGCGACATTTCGTTAACTGATTTCTCTAAAAGTTTCGATGAAAATTCCATAGCCGCGAATTTACGATTTTACATTTAAGAATTGCATATACAATGGTTATTTGTATTTTGGCGCTACTTTTTTGAAAGCACTATGAGCCCAACTCAAATTATTCTGTTAATTGTCGCCTATTTCGTGGTATTGATTCTGATCTCTTATTTTACAGGTCAAGAAGATTCTAACGAAGCTTTTTTTAAAGCGAATAAATCTGCACCTTGGTATTTGGTAGCCTTTGGTATGATTGGCGCATCTTTATCTGGAGTTACCTTTATTTCAGTTCCTGGTGCTGTGGAAACCAAACAGTTTGGTTATTTGCAAGTGGTATTTGGTTACTTTTTTGGTTATCTAGTCATTGCCTACGTGCTATTGCCATTGTATTACCGAATGAATTTAACGTCCATTTATACGTACTTACGCGATAGGTTTGGAAACACGAGTTATAAAACGGGTTCGGTTGCTTTTTTAATATCGCGAACTGTTGGTGCGGCTTTTAGACTCTTTTTGGTTGCCAAAGTATTACAGCTATTAGTGTTTGATAATTTAGGCTTACCGTTTCCAGTAACCGTTATTATTACCATTGCACTTATTTGGTTATACACGTTCAAAGGTGGTATTAAGACTATTATTTTCACAGATACTTTGCAGACACTTTTTATGTTGATTTCGGTGGTTGTCACCATTTCATTTTTAGCAACCGCTTTAGATCTAAATGGCATTTCTGAAATTTATACGAATGTGATGGATAATGCGATGAGTAAAGTCTTCTTTTTAGAAGATTCTAACGATGCACAATTCTTCATAAAAAGCTTTTTAGCAGGTATGTTTATTACGATAACCATGACTGGTTTAGATCAGGATATGATGCAGAAAAACCTAACCTGTAGAAATTTAAAGGATGCACAGAAAAATATGGTTGTTTTTAGTATTGTGCTCGTTTTTGTGAACATATTATTTTTAGCATTGGGATTAATGCTAACCCAATATGCCCAACAAAATGGAATTACCGCAACCAAAGATGATTTATTTCCAACCATTGCCATGATGCCTGAAATTGGTATTATAACTTCGGCATTTTTTATTCTTGGATTAATTGCTGCAGCTTATTCTAGTGCAGATTCGGCTTTAACATCCTTAACAACATCCTTTTGTATTGATATTATAGAGCTCGACAAAAAACCAGAAGCCAAACAAAAAGGCATTCGGAAACGGGTTCATATTATGGTGAGTATCGTTTTAGTAGCTGTTATCATTCTCTTTGATACCTTATTTAAAGATGTATCGGTAATCTGGGAGTTATTTAAAGCAGCTGGTTATACTTATGGACCACTATTAGGACTATTCGCTTTCGGAATTTTAACGAAAGCCGAACTGAAAGATAAATATGTTTGGATTATTGCTGTATTGGCACCAATTCTTTCTTATTTTATAAATATGTATTCAGCTGAATTATTCAACGGTTATAAAATTGGTTTTGAAATTCTAATCGTCAACGGATTATTAACCTTTTTGGGTTTAATACTGATTCGTAGAAAGTAAGACTAACGTACACGCTACTTCACTTTCAATTTGTGCAGCGTCTAATAATTTATAGAAGTCTGGATTTTCGGTTCCAGGATTAAAAATAACACGTTCTGGATTGAGTGAAATAATATAATCGTAATATTCCACTTGACGTTGCGGATTTAAATACAAGGTAACCGTATCTATATCCGAATAGTTTTTTAAATCGGTATCAATAGTAACACCTGCAACTATTCCTGCACGCAACCCAAAAGCTACGACTTCATGTTGATAATTAACCAAACGATTTATGGCAATATTGGAATACCGATTGGGTTTTAAAGAAGCACCAATTACTAATGTTTTTTTACTCATAGCTGTTAATTTCGCGTTAAACCGTCTAAAATTTGTAACGATTTTCAAATGAAAACGTCTATAAAGATAAGAACAAATATTTAATAGTCTGCGTAATAGTTGATGGTTAGTGTTAATGTCTGACTATTAAATACAGAAAGCCTGAAGCATAAAAACTTTGGGCTTTTGCTTTTAATGTTAAATGATAGTTAAAAGTAAAAAGCTATGAAATAAAAACAGCTTTTTTACGTCTATATAGGTAAGTGATAAGTTTTAAGTAATTTTTGAACTATTTAATTTATAGTTTAGTGTTAGTTAAATTGGTTAATAGGAGAAAACCCGAAGCAGCGATGTTTCGGGTTTTTTTATACTTATGAATAGAGGTTAAAAATAAAGAAAAACCTCGAAGCAATTAAGTTCCGAGGTTTTTTTTTATGAGATTAGCTACGCTGAATCTTCGATTTCCTTACTCCGAAGGAATTGGATTACCACTTAATTATGACACTTCCCCAAGTAAAACCACTACCAAAAGCAGCTAATACAACCGTGTCGCCTTCTTTAATTTTGCCTTCCTCCCAAGCTTCAGTTAAAGCAATTGGAATAGAAGCAGCTGTAGTGTTACCATACTTCTGGATGTTATTAAACACCTGATTATCTGATAAACTAAATTTCTTTTGAATGAATTGCGAAATACGCAAATTCGCTTGATGCGGAATCAACATATCAATAGTATCCACAGGAAGTTTATTTTTTTGAAGACCTTCCATAATCACTTCGCTGAAACGCACAACGGCATTTTTAAAAACAAACTGACCATTCATATGCGGAAAATAACTTTCATCATTTGGATCATTATCGGCTAAAATATCATTCACCCAACGTTTACCCATGCCTGGTGCCACCAATACTAATTCTTCAGCATGTTCACCTTGTGAATGTAAATGCGTGGATAAGATTCCTTTAGTTGTATCTTCTTCTCGCGTTAAAATAGCAGCTCCTGCTCCATCGCCAAAAATAACAGAAACACCACGACCACGTGTGGTAACATCTAATCCATGGGAATGCAATTCGCTACCAATAACTAGAATGTTTTTATACATTCCCGTTTTAATAAAATTATCAGCCACCGAAATAGCATACACAAATCCAGAACATTGATTTCGAACATCTAAAGCACCAACTGTTTTAATATCTAAAGCATGTTGCACTTGCACGCCTGGACCTGGAAAATACATATCAGGACTCAAGGTTGCAAAAATGATAAAATCAATATCATCTTTATCAATTCCAGAGCGTTCAATAGCAACTTTAGCTGCTTTTACACCCATGGTTGCTGTGGTATCATCAGATCCTTTTACAGCCCAACGACGTTCCTTGATACCTGTTCGTTCTTGAATCCAAGCATCATTGGTGTCCATCAATTTAGATAAATCGTCATTAGTTACCACATTGTCAGGCACATAATGACCTAAACCGATTATTTTAGAATTATACATTGAAAAATATTTGTTATTAATTTCCGAATCCTAATACGTATTAGGCAGAAATTTCGTGATTAATCAGCGTGCAATTTAACCATTTCTAAAGTAAGAGTTTTCAAAAGCCAATCGTATTCGTTATGCACGCATAGCAAACCATATATTCTGCTGAATACGTTTCGATTATTTCAAAAATGTTTTTGGTATCTTTAGGCTTCAAAAAAAATCCGTATTATATGAAATCTATTCTAACCACTTTCCTCCTTTTATTTGTTATTTCAGGCTTTTCTCAAGAAAATCTGACCTATCAGAAACCACATCAAAACATTTTAGATTTAGCCGAAGCACCTTTAGCACCTAGCATTCGCATGGACAGCAAAGGCGAGAACATCGTGTTTCTATATAGAAGCGCCTATAAAACCATTGAAGAACTTTCGGAAACCGAAATGCGCTTAGGTGGTTTACGAATAAATCCCGTCACCAATATTGGTAGTCGTACCAGATACTATAATAACATAGAAGTCAGCAATGATAAAAAAGGCAACCCAAAAGCCATTTCAGGTTTGCCAGAAAACGGTCGTTATGCTAATTTTTCGTGGTCACCAGATCAGAAACATATGACGTTTACCAATACCGTTTCAACAGGTGCTGAATTATGGGTTTTAAATATTGCGAATGGAACTGCCAAAAAATTAACGGCTCCAAATCTAAATGCCAATATGGGAAATCCGGCTGTTTGGATGAAAAACAGCGAAGCGCTATTAGTAAAAATGCTTCCTGAAAACCGAAAAGCTTTAATTAACACCAAAGAAGCGGTACCTACTGGCCCAACCGTTTCTGTGAGTGAAGCTGGTGTAAAAGCTCAAAACCGAACCTATCAGGATTTACTTAAAAATCCAAATGATGAGCATAATTTTGAGCAATTAGCACAAGCCGAATTGTTTAAAGTATCACTTGATGGTACAACAAGCCTTTGGAAATCGGCTGATATGTTTAGAGGCATGTCCTTTTCACCAGATGGCAATTATGTGATGATAACAACCATTAGCAAACCGTTTTCATATTTAGTGCCTTATTCCCGTTTTCCTTCAGAAACGATTATTTATAAGTCAAATGGCGATTTGGTAAAAAGCATGCTCCAAGTTCCATTAATTGAAGATTTACCTCAAGGTTTTATGGCGGAACGCACAGGTATGCGCGACCTAAACTGGCGAAATGACAAACCTGCAACCCTATATTGGGCTGAAGTTTTAGATGGTGGTGATCCTGAAAACGAGGTACCCTTTCGTGATGAAGTTTTTCAGCAAGATGCACCTTTTACAGGAAAAATAACATCGCTTTTAAAAGTGAAAGATCGATTTAGTGGCATAACTTGGGGAACCGACAATGTAGCCATGGTTTATGATTACTGGTGGAATACGAGGAATACCAGAACCTATGTTTTTAATCCGTCTAACCCAAATCAAGAACCGACGGTTTTGTTTGACAGAAATTACCAAGATGTATATAGCAATCCAGGAAGTTTTGTTTCAACGAAAAATAATTTTAATGAATACGTTTTAGACGTTAATAATAACAAAGCCTATTTAATTGGCGATGGTTATAGCGATGCTGGAAAATTTCCCTTTGTAGATGAAATGAATCTGGAAACGCAAAAAACAACCCGTTTATATCAGTCCACTTTAACCGACAAAGTAGAAAGTATCAGTTCGGCAATAGATGCCAAAGACGGAACCTATTTAGTGCGAATAGAGTCTAAAAACGAATTTCCGAATTATTACATTCGAAACATTAAAAAGAAAAACAGTTTAACCGCTTTAACCACGTTTGAAAACCCATTTAAGAGCATTCAAAACGTCAAAAAAGAAGTGATTACGTACAAACGTGATGACGGTTTGGAACTATCAGGCACCTTATATTTACCAACCAATTATGAAAAAGGCAAAAAATACCCAATGATTTTATGGGCTTATCCTCGAGAATATAAGGATAAAAGTAGTGCAAGTCAAAATACATCTAGTTCTAATGAATTTACCTATCCCTATTACGGGTCACCTATTTATTGGGTAACCAGAGGTTATGTGGTTTTAGATGATGCTGCTTTCCCCATTATAGGTGAAGGTGACGAGCAACCAAACGATACCTTTATTAAACAATTAGTTGGAAACGGTAAAGCCGCTATTGATGCGGTTGATACACTGGGTTATATTGACAGAGATCGTGTTGCCGTTGGTGGACACAGTTATGGTGCGTTTATGACAGCGAATTTATTAGCACATTCCAATTTATTTGCTGCGGGAATTGCCAGAAGTGGTGCTTATAACAGAACGTTGACGCCTTTTGGTTTCCAAAGTGAGGAACGTAATTATTGGGAAGCGCCAGAAGTATATTATAACATGTCGCCTTTTATGCATGCAGATACTATGAAAACACCTTTGTTATTAATTCATGGTGAAGCCGATAATAATTCGGGAACCTATCCCTTACAAAGTGAGCGTTATTTTAATGCGCTAAAAGGATTAGGTGCACCAGTACGGTTGGTTATGTTACCAAGAGAAAGCCATGGATATTCCGCTAAAGAATCTATTTTGCATATGCTTTGGGAACAGGATGAATGGTTGGAAACGTATGTGAAGAATAAAAATGTTGTTAAAAAAACTGATGAAACCATAAAAAATTAACACTAAATAATTGAATCCATCATAAATGAATTTAACCAAAATATTTTTAACGATTATAACCATAGTTTTATTTCAAAATGTAAATGCCCAAGATGAAAATAAGTTGATAAAAACTGATTTTAAAGGAAAAATTAATAATGAAGAACTTAAATTCATAAAACAACAATTCGATTGGAATGAAGAAAAAATATTAATCATTAATTACACACAGCTTCGGTCTGATTGTCATTTTGACAATCATAAACACTTAAAAGAAGGTGGAAAATGGTGGAAAAAATTCTATTCTAAAATCGAATTGAACAATTGTTTAAATAAGTTTGCTTGTTCAGAGAAACATAAAGGTATTTCAGATTTATATATAGATCGAACCAATTATTTTTTAAAAAATTATTTCAGCCACAAGAAAAGTTGTTTTGCTGTTTTAGTAATAAATAAAAATGGCGACTATATGCAGTATAATGGTCATTATAGTGAAGAGCAAGTATCCCATTACATTAAAACCTTAAAATCACCTCTATAAATTTATAAAATGCCATTCGTTTTAGGAATGGCATTTTTTTTATTCTCAAAATGTCAGTTTGTCATATTCTAACACTTGGTACTTTTTTTGACTATTCCATTTAAAGAAAATTATTTAATATTAAACGAAATTCCTGTGAATACAGGAATTTAAACACATAAAATTATGGCAAAAGGAAACATTAATGTATCGGTAGAAAATATCTTCCCGCTCATTAAAAAGTTTTTATACAGTGATCACGAAATCTTTTTACGTGAACTAATTAGTAATGCAACGGATGCAACCCTGAAATTAAAGCATTTAACCAGTATTGGTGAAGTTTCAGTTGAATACGGAAACCCACAAATTGAAGTGAAAATTGATAAAGAAGGCAAGAAATTGCACATTATTGATGAAGGTTTAGGTATGACAGCCGAAGAGGTTGAAAAATACATCAACCAAGTGGCTTTTTCTGGTGCTGAAGAATTTTTGGATAAGTACAAAGATTCTGCTAAAGATTCTGGTATTATCGGTCATTTTGGTTTAGGTTTTTATTCGGCCTTTATGGTTGCTGAAAAAGTAGAAATCATTACCAAATCGTACAAAGATGAACCTGCAGCACATTGGACCTGTGATGGCAGTCCAGAATTCACTTTAGAAGCATCGGATAAAGCAGCACGTGGAACTGAAATCATTTTACACATTGCAGACGATTCTACCGAGTTTTTAGAAGAAGCACGCATTAGCGAATTGTTATTGAAGTACAACAAGTTTATGCCTGTGCCAATTAAGTTTGGAACTAAAGAAGTAAACGATCCAGACTTTACACCTGCAACAACAACCGATAAAGATGGTAAGGAAACTACTGAACCACATAAACAAATTACGGTTGATAACATCATCAATAATCCAAATCCAGCTTGGACCAAATTACCAGCTGATTTAGAAGATGCCGATTACAAAGGGTTCTACAGAGAATTGTATCCAATGCAATTTGAAGAGCCGTTATTTCACATTCATTTAAATGTGGATTATCCATTCAACTTAACGGGAATTTTATATTTCCCAAAAATGACGAATGATTTAAACATTCAAAAGGATAAAATTCAATTGTACCAAAATCAGGTATATGTTACGGATAATGTAGAAGGAATAGTTCCAGAATTTTTAACCATGTTACGTGGTGTGATTGATTCGCCAGATATTCCACTAAACGTATCGCGTAGTTACCTGCAAGCAGATGGAGCTGTTAAGAAAATATCGTCTTACATTACCCGTAAAGTAGCAGATAAGTTAAAATCCCTTTTCAATACTAATCGTGAAGACTTTGAGAAAAAATGGGACGATATTAAAATCGTGATTGAATACGGTATGCTTTCCGAAGATAAGTTTTTTGAAAAAGCGGATGCCTTTGCGTTATATCCAACTGTTGATGGTAAATACTATACTTACGACGAATTATTCAATGCCATTAAAGCCAAGCAAACCGATAAAGATGATAAGTTAGTTATTCTATATGCATCCAATCAAGATGCTCAACACAGTTATATTGAAGCTGCTAAAGCCAAAGGTTATGAGGTGTTGTTACTAGATTCTCCAATTGTATCGCATTTAATGCAGAAGTTAGAATCTAGTAAAGAGAATATCACCTTTGCGCGTGTGGATGCCGATCATGTTGATAATTTAATTAAGAAAGATGACGAAACCATTTCTAAACTATCAGACGACGAGAAAGCAACGCTAGAAAGTGTATTAAAAGAAGTGATTCCACAAGAAAAATTCTCGGTACAACTAGAAGCTATGGATAGTGATGCCACGCCATTTATGATAACGCAACCCGAGTTTATGCGACGCATGAAAGAAATGCAGCAAACAGGTGGAGGCGGTATGAACATGTTTGGTAATATGCCAGAAATGTACAATTTGGTAGTGAATACAAATTCCGCTTTAGTAGGTGAAATTTTAGAAACCAAAACCAAGAAAAAGCAAGAACGTTTAATTACACAGAGTTTGGATTTAGCGCGACTTTCACAAGGTTTATTGAAAGGTGAAGAGTTAACCAACTTTATTAAACGTAGCTACGAGATGATTAAATAAGACGATTATTGTTCTGCGTTTTAGAAAAACGCAGCTAACAATAACGCACTTATAAGATTAATCAGCGAAGCTAAATGATAAAATAGATATTAGACCGCTTCGCTGTTAAATTATAGAATCAAAACGAAACCACTTCTTTACGGAAGTGGTTTTTTCTGGGATAAAGTTCGTAGAATGACGTAGATGATATGTTATTTGAATTTGTTAAATTTGGTGTAGATATAATAGATATATATACACCATTACGTATATTCATACGTTGGCAACAATTTAAAAAAGATAAATTGAAAATATTTTAGTAAATTTGAAAATTCAAAATAGGAGGAAGAATAAGTTTGGACCTCATTCAACAATATTTACATCCCAATAATTTAGCTTTGGACACTAAATTATTTTCCCAGTTCAGTTAAATATTGCCCTCCGATTCTTGAATTTTCTTTTTTATTTTATTTAAAGTTGCATTAACGATAATTAAATCATCTTCATCGTTAATTTCAATAGTCGAATTCATTCCAGGCCCAATTAAATGGACTACGAATTTATCTTTATTGACAATTTGATTATTTAAGTTTTTAGGAATGTTTGTCTCGCTATTACCATTGCTTGAGTCTTGCCGAGAGTTAAAAGAATCTTTAAATCCATCATTTTCACTAATATTATCTACTCTTTCGTTATTTTTATCAATACTAATTTCAGTTTTAGCGTTAGACTTAAGATTCCCTCCTGAATCAATTAATCCCAAAAATTCCAAACCGTCGGTAAAATATTTAGAAACTCGTGATGCTTTCTTCGCATCGACATCATATTCGCGAATTAACATCTTTTCTAACAGGCTAATTGGTAGTTTTTTTCCTTGAAATCTATTGTATAACTCTTGAAATACTTCTGGTGTCAAAAAAGCTTTAGTCAAGGCTTGACCTCGCTCTTCATCATCATAAGCGTGTTCAATTAATTCATAATCAGCAGTTACTTCAATTTCACCCTTACTATATTCAATTAGACCAAATTTTTGAGCAGCAGAAGTAATTGCTTTAAATCCACCACTTACTTTTTTTCCTAATTTTTCAGCGCAAGTTTCTTCATTACAGCTACCACCTAATTCGAAAGTTGCTTTTGCCACCTCTAATGATTTATCGAATGACGCACTTGGATAATTTAAAATTTTTGGCATAACATTAATATTTTCAACAAATATAAATCAAAAAAATAGTATTTTTAATATTTATTTTATATTTTTTATTAACAATTATAGTTAA
>CBFHJN010000062.1:0-13231 GCA_965655805.1 Flavobacteriaceae bacterium | reverse complement strand
CATTGATGTTGTTTCTTACCCGTTTATTTTGGATATGGATACAATTGTGGATACTTATGGCGTAGAGGCTTTTGGAAAATATGAAAATCGCTTGAAGCTAGGTGGTATTAAAATTACCATTGATGGTTCGCCACAAGGTCGTACAGCCTTATTTGCAACGCCGTATTTAACAGGTGGTCCAGCAGGTCAAAATGATTGGAAGGGCGAATCAACTTTCACACAAGAGGTGGTAAACAACATGTTAAAGCGTATTTATGATAACGGTTTACAATCTACCTTTCATGCTAATGGCGATGCCGCTATAGATATGTGCTTAAAAGCTCACGAATACGCAAGTAGTGGTGATTTAAGTAAAGACAGACGTTCAGTAATTATTCATTCGCAGTTTGTACGTGATGATCAGTTAGATAAATACAAGGAATACAATTTAATTCCATCCCTTTACACAGAACATACCTTTTTCTTTGGAGATGCGCATATAAAAAATCGTGGTTTAGAGCAAGCTTCAAGAATTAGCCCGATGAAAACGGCTATTGAAAAAGGTTTAAGACCTACAAATCATACCGATTTTAATGTCGTGCCAATCGATCAGATGTTGGTTGTATGGACAGCAGTAAACAGAATTACTAGAAATGGTAAGGCTTTAGGTGTTGAAGAGCGTATTTCACCTTATCAAGCGTTACAAGCTATTACATCCAATTCGGCTTATCAATACTTTGAAGAAGATTCTAAAGGTGCACTAAAAGTAGGGCTTCTTGCTGATTTAGTAATTCTAGATAAAAACCCGCTTAAAGTATCTCCAATGGAAATTAAAGATATTTCAGTTATGGAAACCATTAAAGAAGGGACAACTATTTACAAAAATGACTAGCTTTAATCTGCTATAACTTATTAAAAAAAACTCTCCATTTAAATATTGAGAGTTTTTTTTTTGAACTATAATTAGGCAGATTTACAAAACGTTTTCATCTTACTAATTATATGAATTTTGAATTGTCCACATCATTTCATTTATATCATTAAAAAACCCGTATTTTTGCACACTATTTAAAAAGAAAAAGAATGAAAAAGTATTATTTAAAAGCATGCCTATTTTTTGTAGGTGTTCAATTGGTTTTGGCTCAAGGTATTACTGGTGAAAAGGTAGAATTCAATGTGTCTCAATTACCTGAAATTGCCATCCCAGCCGATCAGCAATATTATGCTGTAACGGTTAATTCTCCCTATAATATTACAACTGAAGATGTTATTGCCCAATCAAAATCAGATTTTCAGACCGAACTGGAAAACTATGATCAAAAAGTAATTGATAGTGAAGTTGAATACAAAGTAAAGTTGGAACAACACGAAACCGATATAGTTTTAGCGAAAGAGAAATTCGCACTGGAATCTGAAGAATTTAATGAGTTAACGTTGTTAGAGCGATTAGCTTTAACGGATCAAGGTAAAAAACCAAAATTGGTATTACCTAATAGACCCACTTATTATAAGCCAGCTGAACCTCTCTACAGAGAACCTAATTTAAGCGATTATGTTATAGTAGATAACAGTATTTTGGCTAGTAAAATTATAATTAATGGTTTGGAACGTGGTCAAAATATATTAGATGTTCAAGTTTCGTTGGATAAAGTGAATTTTCAAGATAATGCTGGACAGTCTTTCGCCAATCAGCCAACAAAAATACTAGTTACTTTAGACGGTGAAGAAAATTTCAAAACCGAATTATTTACAGAATTCGAAATGATTTCCAATTATCCAACTAATAATATCAATAAGAATAGGGAAGAGAAGCAGTATTTGGAAAAGGTGATGAAACAAATAAACCAAGTTTTAAATATGCGATATGGTTATATTAATCAGCGTAAATCTATTTATTTAGAAGTGGTTAAGAACAGAAAAAACACCTATGACGAATTGGAAAAAGCTAATATTTATGTGTTAACTAATTTGAAAAAAATTCAAGAAGATCCGAATTCTAGAATGACCATTTCTGCCATGGAAAACATGCAAAAAGGAATTGATATTTGGAATAATACCTTAACGTTAATTGATTATAAAGATTCCAAAGCAGATTATAATGCTAAAATAGCGCAATACGTTTACTTCAATTTGATTAAACTGCATGTAGCACTAAACCGAAAGACTGAAGCAGAGCAGTATTTAAACGATTTACAAGAAAATTTAGTGAACATTAAACTATCCTATGATGATGAAAAAACATTGGAACGTTTAGAACAAGAAATCTATAATAATTAAACTTATGAAACATTTAATACTAATTTTGTTCGTTACTTTTTGTAGCGGATTACAAGCACAGAATTTTAGTTATGGTGAAAAATTTCCGTTTAATCCAGAATCTGAAAAAGAGGCTCAATTTGTTTTAGCTGATAATTATAACACCTATTTGTTTAGTCAAATAAATGAACATGGAATGCAGAGTCAGCATGAAGTTATATTCCGGAAGTTTGATCAAAAAAATGCTTTGGTTGATACGTTTAACTTTGAATTCCCAGGAATGGGAGCAAGCACGTTATATAACTTTTTAGGTTTGTATCAACGTAACGAAAATCAAGTGGTTGCTTATACGCATGGTTATAGTGGTAAGACTGACAAGATGGAAGTTCATGAAATTGTTTTTGATAAAACAACGGATGCCTTTACCTCTCGTTTAATTTTTACGCATGCTATTGAATCTAATTCTAAATCTGGCGATATGTCATTTCGTATTTCAGAAAATGGTCATTTTGCAGCGTTAGTTTACACGCCTTATGCCAAACGTAAAGAGCCGAAAAATACAATCGTCCATGTTTATAATACAATAAATGGTGATGAAGTTTGGAACAATGAGGTGGTTTTTGAAGATACAACGGAAAAACATGTAGCTGTTACCAATTCAGGTAACGTTATTTTAGTGCGCATTGAAAAAGGTTTTAAAGCGGAAACCAATCAAGTTATTGAAGTGACTTCGGCAGGAATGAAACAATTGGCATTTCCTGAAAAGACTGCTTTATTTGAACCTAAAGTGTTTTCAATAGGAAGTCAAGATTATTTTATCGCTTTTTATGAAGATAAATCTTTTGGTGTCAGTGCTGGAAAATTCAATCGCCTTTTAATGTATAGCATTACGAATCAGAAAGTGTTGAATGATAATAAAGTTGAAGTCTTAACGCAATATAAAAGTTTAACAGGTTTTTCGCCTGCAGAAATTACAGATGTCAAAATTTCAGAGCTTATTTTTAAAGACGAAAGCATGTATTTAATATTAGAATCCATGTATAAAGCAGGTACGGTTGAAAAACCAATGTATGCTGGTAGTTCTGCAACTATTGAACAAGATTTAATTAAATATGGTGTTAGTTACGTATTACAAATGGATATGGCAGGAAAAGTAATGAATGCTACAACGCTTAAAACAAGTGTTGGTATGTTGCCGGAAATATCAAATTCTTTGGGGATTATTAATGTTCAAGGTGATTTCTACATTAATACAGGTTGGTATTACGGATTGTACAAGCCAAGCCAACTAAATAATTTGGATGACGAATATGGACGTAATCTTTTTGGTTACTCTACATTAAGTGATTATGGAGTTTTTGTAAATCAATTATTGCATTATTCTCCAGATAGTAGAATTTTGAAATTAGCACGTTATCATCGGGATAATACCATGTCGTTAATGAATATGACTAATTTTCCAGAGTAATTATATAATGTAATCGGTATAAAAAAGCCCACAAATGTTTTTATTTGTGGGCTTTTTTGAATCAATAAATACTCTGAATTTATTTGTTGTTTTTTGCTGCATAAACAGGTAAAAGTTCTGTAGAAACTTCACCAAAACCAATACGAGTTCCATCTTTTTCACAATAACCACGCATAATTACCGTGTCATTATCATTGATGAATTTACGTTCTGTACCATCCTTTAATTTAATTGGTTTTTCACCTCGCCAGCTTAATTCTAACATGGAACCGTAAGAATCTGGAGTTGGACCTGAAATGGTACCACTACCCATCATATCACCTGAATTAACTGGACAGCCATTGACGGTATGATGCGCTAATTGTTGCGACATATTCCAATACATATATTTGAAATTGGATTTACTAACTACAGTTTCCTTAGCCGATTTTGGCTTGATAGCAACTTCTAATTTAATATCATAGCTCTTTTTGCCTTTATATTGCAAATATTCTAATTGCGGTTTTAGGGGCTTCGGACTTTCAACTCGATAAGGTTCTAAAGCGTCCAAGGTTACAATCCATGGTGAAATGGATGACGCGAAACTTTTTGCTAAAAAGGGTCCTAATGGTACATATTCCCATTTCTGAATATCGCGAGCTGACCAATCATTAAATACCACCAACCCAAATATATATTCTTCAGCTTCTTCAATAGGAATAGGTTCTCCTAAATCGTTAGCATCTGTAGTAATAAAAGCCATTTCGAGTTCAAAATCCACCAATTTACTTGGTCCAAAAACTGGTGTATCACTACCAGCCGGCAACGTTTGACCTTGCGGTCTGTGTACTGGAATTCCTGAAGGAATAATAGATGAACTTCTACCATGATATCCAACTGGAATATGTAGCCAGTTTGGCATTAAAGCATTTTCCGGATCGCGGAACATGGTTCCTACGTTGGTGGCATGTTCAATGCTGGAATAAAAATCGGTATAATCACCAATTTGAACGGGTAACTGCATTTCAATTTCATCTAGGCGAAACAAAACAATTTCTTTATGTTTTTTATTATCTTTTAATTCATTGTTTTCAGCGTCAAATATTTTGGCAATACGGCTTCTAACTAATCGCCACGTTTTTCGGCCATCAGCTATAAAATCATTTAAGGTGTCTTGAAGAAAAATATCATCGGTTAAAGGAATACCTTCAAAATAACCTAACTGGTGTAAAGCACCTAAATCTATAGCAGTATCTCCAATTCGTGTTCCGATAGTAATGATATCGTCTCGTGTTAAAAATACACCAAATGGAATGTTTTGTATTGGAAAATCGGAGTTTTTATCGACGTGTAACCAGGATTTTCTATCTGGATTGTTAGCTGAAAGTGGCATAACTTGTTATGGTTTTTTGTTTGTAAAAATTCTATTCAAACCTACATAACTTTTCGTTTTTAAACTAATTTAACGTTTAAAATATAGGAATACTTTAACCTTTTTGAAAAATTAATTGGTGTAGTAAATATATGTTTTTTGATGAATTAAACTAATGTATTTCTTATTTTTGCACTTTATTCAACAATAACCAAAATTTATGCAACGCGACGAACAGATTTTTGAATTAATAGAAGCTGAAAAACAAAGACAGCTTCATGGTATTGAACTCATTGCATCAGAAAACTTTGTAAGCAACCAAGTTATGGAAGCTGCTGGTTCTGTTTTAACTAATAAATATGCGGAAGGTTATCCTGGCAAACGCTATTATGGTGGTTGCGAAGTGGTAGATGAAGTTGAACAATTAGCTATTGATCGTGCTAAAACCCTATTTGGTGCAGATTATGTAAATGTTCAGCCACATTCTGGGAGTCAAGCTAATACTGCTGTTTTTGCGGCTTGTTTAAAACCTGGAGATACTATTCTTGGTTTCGATTTATCGCACGGTGGTCATTTAACCCATGGATCGCCTGTTAACTTTTCAGGAAAATTATACAACCCTGTTTTTTATGGTGTCAAACAAGAAACAGGTTTAATAGATTACGATCATGTTGAAGAAGTTGCTAAACGCGAAAAGCCTAAAATGATTATTTGTGGTGCTTCAGCATATTCTCGTGATATGGATTTTAAACGGTTCCGTGAAATTGCCGATAGCGTTGGTGCTTTACTTTTAGGCGATATTTCGCATCCAGCTGGTTTGATAGCTAAAGGAATCTTGAATGATCCATTACCACATTGTCATATTGTAACCACAACAACTCATAAAACGCTGCGTGGACCAAGAGGAGGTATGATTATGATGGGTCAAGATTTTGACAATCCATTTGGTTTAACCTTGAAAAATGGCAACTTGCGTAAAATGTCTTCTTTATTGGATTCTGGTGTTTTTCCAGGAAATCAAGGTGGACCTTTAGAGCATATTATTGCTGCTAAAGCCATTGCATTTGGCGAAGCTTTAACCGATGAATTCATGCATTATATGTTGCAGGTTAAGAAGAATGCAGCTGCAATGGCAAAAGCATTTGTGGATCGAGATTACCATATTATTTCGGGCGGAACAGATAACCACATGATGTTAATTGATTTACGCAATAAGAATATCACTGGAAAAGATGCGGAACAAGCGTTGGTGAAAGCGGATATTACCGTGAATAAAAACATGGTTCCATTTGATGATAAAAGTCCATTTGTAACCTCTGGAGTCCGAATTGGAACACCAGCCATTACAACACGTGGTTTAAAAGAAAAGGATATGGAAGCTATTGTTGCTTTAGTGGATGAGGTGATTATGAATTATGAAGATGAAGCAAAATTGGAAGCCATTAGTGAAAAAGTAAATGCTATGATGAGTGACTTGCCTTTGTTTGTGTAAATCAGTTTAAAGCATATAAAACAAAAAATCCTGCTTGATTCAAGCAGGATTTTTTTGTGAATTTTTTGTCATTCAGAACGAATTGAGGAATCTAATATCAATTAAGTTTTTGCTTCTTTATCAAACGCTTTAAAAGCTTTTTGCATTAAGTCGTATGATTGCTCTTTCTTAAGTTCTTCAGAAAAATATATAATTATAGCATCTCGCAATTTGTGTCCTATAGCTAAACAATCTTTGTTTTCCGAATCTATAACCATAACAGAAGAAAATAGTATGCCATTACCTTCATGGCCATCCGTTATAACCGTAAATTTTTCTGAAGTGCTTTTTAATAGTTGGACATCTTCCCAAACGAAAGCTTGGTATTTTTCGCTATAAAATGGTCTGCGTTCTTTCCATATTCCGAAATTATTAACCATGACTTTACTTGTCTCAACAGTAGTAGCAGTAGAATGAAATTGTAATTCGCTTACAGCCAACCCCTCTTTATCATGAATGATTTTTGCGCTTTCAAACCCATTTATAAAAAGCGATGAGTTAGCCTTTTTTAATGTTACGCCTTTCTTGAAACCATTGATAGGGAGTGTTTCCGTTGAAATATTATCAGTTGTTTTGCAACCAATAAGCAACATACATAATACTGAATAAATAATGTTTCTCATATAAATTCTAAAAAATAGTATGCTGATAAGCACCTGCATCTGGAGCAGCCGTTCTATTTAGATTTAAAATATCGTTTGGTACATTATTAGAAAACGGATTCATGCCTAAATTAATAGCTGCCGAATTATCACCAATGATCATTTCATTATTTCCAGTGTCTTTAAAATCTGGATTATTATTAAAACGCATATTTTCATACCGCGTGATATCATTAAAATTATAATTTAATCCCGTAAAATTGTTGTTTGGATCTTCAAAACGAACAAGGGAATTGGTAAATTTAAAGTTGAAAATATTACCAGGATCTGCTACCTCATCTAAAATAAACTCTGGATTGTCATTTCCATAAATAATGCAGTTATTAAAATTGGCTTCCGTTAAATCGAATAAGAAAATAGTGTCTTCGGTTTCTCGAAAATTATTCAATAGTAAAGCTGGAAATTGTCTGAAACTGTTATTCCAATAATTAGCAATCGTGCAATGTGTAAAATTATATTTTCCACCTTCCGTTCCAGCTAAGGAGGATTGGCCTGAATTATTAATCACGACGTTTTCAGCCAAAATAGATGTGTTTCTTCCTAAAATTCCGTAATTACTACTATTGTATATTTGGGAATTGGTGATGGTTAATTTGGCATTTGGAGCATCTGCATTACTATCACTTAAAATACCAACGCCTGCATTTTTAATCGTCGCAAAATTAATGCTATTATTTACGCTTCCTTGAAATAACCAAATAGTTCCCCATTGGCCAGGAACATCACTAAAGTTAGGTTCTAAACGGTCACCTTCAAAAATAACTTCATTCTCTAAAAGATCTTGGTCTGTACTAAATGCACCATTTACATTTAGGGAAGCGCCTTCAGAAACTAATAAGCCAGAATTTGCATGAAAATGAACACGTGCTCCAGCATTTATAGTTAAGGTTTCGCCATTTGGAACGGCTGCATAGCCATAAACAACGTAGGGTTTTTCGTTAGTGAATGTGAATTCGTCTGGCATTAAATAGCGTCCTTGGATATCGGTTTCTAATAATTCGCCTCCTATATTTAAGGTTAGTGTTTCTACAATTCCAGTGCTATTATCGCGATTTGGATATATAAAAACGGCATCCTTCACCAAGGTTACCAAATCTACATCTTGCATATTGGAACCTGAATCGAAAAGAATTTTGTCCGTATATAAAAACTCGCCTGTATTTGGTAAGTTGTTAATGTCAATGGTAGTTTCAATAAAAACAAACATGCTATCTTTAGCTAGAATTTCAACATTTTCAAATGTATTTCCAGTCATTCCATCTACATTTAATCGGTATTCTGAATCTATTCCAGACGCTAGATTGATGCTTGGAATACGGATATCATCATTACTTCGGTTATACACTTTTAGCGTATAAGTGCTTGAACCAATATTGGTAAAAACGGTGTCGAGATACACAGTGTCTTTGGAAAACTCAAGGTTTCCAGAACTTCTGGAAAACTCTAGATCTTTACGACAGGAACTCCAAAGCATTAAAAAGCCAACACAAAAAAGAAAGGAAAGAATACGCTTCATAGGATAACATCAATTTGTTCAAAAATATAACTTTTGAATTGATGATTTCGTATGAAAACTATAAAATTAAAGAAATATATTTTTTACCTCGTCGGTAATTCGAGTTGGTCGCATGCGCTTACTATACATAAAACACCAATTAGTTTCCGATTTAGCTAATAAGGTTTTACCATTTAAAACCTCCACAACCCGAGTACACGTTACGCCTTCGGCATCTGGAACGTAGGTTTTTATGGTTATTTCATCATGTAAAAAAGCAGGTTTTTTATAACTAATAGTATGTGATAACATGATCCACAAATAATTATCTGTAATGGATTTTGGTGCATTTGAAAACCAATGCAGTTTAGCAACATCCTCAACCCATTGTACATAACGCACGTTATTAACATGGTTTAAATTGTCGATATCGTTTGCTGTGACTTGGATTTTGGTTTCAAATATTTGCATATAATTTGTGCTTATTAAAATCCTTTTAATAGGGATTGTAAAACTATTTCTCTGTTATTTCAACTTCAAAAAGTTTGTCCCAATATTTGCCTGTTACAAAAATGGTTTTTGTGTCGGGATTGTAAGCTATTCCGTTTAGCACATCTAATTTTGGATGTTTTGTTACCATATTGTGTAATGGCGTAAAGTCTACAACACCTTCCACAGCGCCATTTTCTGGATTAATAATGGCAACACCATTTTTATTCCAACGGTTGGCATAAATTTTACCCTCAACCCATTCTAATTCATTTAATTCAACCACTTTTCCTTTGCTGTGGTAAGCTTGAATATAGCCTTCTTCGGTTAGGGTTTCTGGATTAAGCGTCCAGATTTTTTCAGTACCGTCACTTTTATATAATTTGGAACCGTCATTGCAAATTCCCCAACCTTCCAAGCTTTCACCATATTTAAAACTTCCCGTTTTTTCAAATGAATTGACATCATAAACAAATCCAGTGCCTTTTTTCCAAGTTAATTGATAAATTTTATCATTAAGAATGGTTATGCCTTCGCCAAAATATTCATTCGATAGATTGATGTTTTTTAAAACTTCACCTGTTTTATAATCTACTTTACGAAGTTTAGATCCGCCATATTGTCCAGTGCCTTCGTATAATTCGCCATTATAAAATTCCAATCCTTGTGTGTAAGAGGTTTGGTCATGCGGATATTCATTAATAATGGTATATGTATATATTTTGGGTGTTTGGTTATTTAAAATGGTAATACTTTTAGAGATGCTAGCCGATTCGCCATTCAAACTAAAAGAAGCAACTATTTCATGAACACCTAATTTCATGTTATTAAGTTTTTCTGATGCTTGGATGTCTTTTCCGTCCAAGGTATAATTTACCGAACCAATTTCATGATTTTTTGGGTTGGAAATAGACAGTTTTAAGTCGTCACCAAGTGTAAAAGCATCATTAGAAACATTGGTTTTTATAGAAATATCCTTCTTTGCGTCGTTTATATTTGTGCCGCAAGATGATAAGAGTATGCCTAAAATTATGATTGTAAGAGACTTATAAAGCTTCATGAGTAGTTGTTTATTTAAGGCAAGATATTTATTAAAATTCAGTTTAAAAAATCATTGTGAAAAATTTAAAAGATTGTATCTTTGCCGCGGGCAAGTCCTACACAACCAGCTCCTGTTGAATCCTCCAGGGCGGGAACGCAGCAAAGGTAAGCGGTCGTAGCGGTGTGATGTAGGTAGCTTGCCTTTTTTTGTGCCTTTACTTTTCCTTTCTTAATTTTGAAAGGTTTTTTTTATAATTAAGATTTGTAGACGATTAGTTTACAAATCTTTTTCTTTTTATAGACTTTTTATTCAATACATTCTTAATTTTGTAGACTTTAATAAGAAGCACAAAGCTTATGTCTAAAGTTGTTTTAATAACAGGAGGTTCGTCAGGAATTGGTAAGTCGGTTGGCGATTTTTTAATGCTTAAAGGATTTACGGTTTATGGTACGAGTCGTTCACCAGAAAAATATACATCTAGCAATTTTCCTATTATTGGTTTAGATGTTAACAAATCCTATTCAATTATAGATGCTGTATCAACCGTTATTGAAAAGGCAGGTCGATTAGATGTGGTTATCAATAATGCAGGTGTTGGTATTACAGGTCCTATTGAGGAAATTCCTATGGAAGAAATTCGTAATAATTTTGAAACTAATTTTTTTGGGCCAATCAATGTTATTAAAGCTGTTTTACCTCAAATGCGTAACCAAAATTCCGGTTTAATTATTAATGTGACTTCTATAGCAGGTTATATGGGATTGCCATATCGTGGTGTATATTCGGCAAGTAAAGGCGCTTTAGAATTAATTACGGAAGCCTTCCGAATGGAGCTCAAACCTTTTAATATTGAAATGGCCAATGTAGCTCCTGGCGATTTTGCTACTAATATAGCTTCTGGTCGTTATCATGCGCCAGTTTTAGAAAAATCCCCTTATAAAGGACCTTATGGGAATACTTTAAGGTTAATGGATTCTCACGTTAGTGCTGGAAAGGATCCTTTAGAGATGGCCAAAGCTATTCATAAAATTATCAATACACCCAAACCCAAAGTACATTATAAAGTAGGGGAGTTTATGCAGAAGTTTTCCATAGTTTTAAAGCGCATTTTACCAGATAAAGTTTATGAAAAATTGCTCATGAATCATTATAAATTGTAATTTTACAGTGCAAAATAAAAGACGACAAACACAAAAAAATTAGTACTAATTTCTGCTCTTGCAGAAGCAACATAAACGAATACATATACTTATGAAATTTTTTATTGATACAGCTAATTTAAATCAAATTCGCGAAGCCCAAGATTTAGGCGTATTAGATGGTGTAACCACCAATCCGTCATTAATGGCTAAAGAAGGTATTACAGGACACGACAATATTATGAAGCACTATGTAGACATTTGCAATATTGTAGATGGTGATGTGAGTGCTGAAGTGATTGCAACTGATTATGATGGTATGATTCGTGAAGGTGAAGCATTAGCGGAATTGCATGAGCAAATTGTGGTTAAATTACCCATGATTAAAGATGGTGTCAAAGCCTGCAAATATTTTTCTGATAAAGGTATTAAAACGAATGTTACTTTAGTTTTTTCAGCAGGTCAAGCATTATTAGCGGCTAAAGCAGGAGCAACTTATGTATCGCCATTTATTGGCCGTTTAGATGATATTTCAACCGATGGATTAAACTTAATTTCTGAAATTCGCCATATTTATGATAATTATACTTTCGATACAGAAATTTTAGCAGCTTCCGTGCGTCATACCATGCATATAATTGATTGTGCAAAATTAGGTGCAGATGTCATGACAGGACCTTTAAGCGCTATTGAAGGTTTATTAAAACACCCATTAACCGATATTGGATTAGCCAAGTTTTTAGAAGATTTTAAAAAGGGAAATTAATTCCAAATTGTTGTAAATTAAAAAAGCCTTAACATGTTTATGTTAGGGCTTTTTTGTGTCCAGTATATTTGTATAACTTTTTTATTGATTAAGTAAGCCTAGTAACTCTTCTTCAAACATAACAGAAAACATATTGGTGTGTGCATTGACTATTTCCCCATTTTTATTAATGATCATGACTTTGTTAATGGGCGAGATAGCTAATTTATGTTTGGCTATTTCAGGTTCTTTAAAAATAAATTCGTCATATTTTGAATAATTGTATTGCGAAAGCAGTTTTTTCCAATTTTCATGATTACTGCTGCCTGTGTTTATAGCAATAAAATCTACTTCGGGATATTTTATTTTCAATTCGGCAGCTTTTCGGTGGCTATCATTATGTGAGCGATAGGCAGATGACCAAAAATAAACGACCGTTGGTTTTTTAATTATTTTGTCTAAAACCAATTCTTTAGCATTATAATTTCGAATGGTAATTTCAGGTAAACGTTCACCAGCTTTTAAACCCTTTAACGAATTAACCATATTGTTTACATACCGATCATTATTTTTATTGGTATTTTTAGAACCGTAAGATTTTAAAAGTTCGTCATATTCATCTGTGTTTTTACTATTGCTAATAAATTCCACAGCGGTTTGCACTAATAATGAGTTTTTAATGGAATCATTTACCATTAAACTATCAATCAATTCCAGTTTAATTAGGTTGTAGTTTAAGGATTTTAAATCATAAATACTATCATCTGATTTCTTAAAATGTTCGGATAATGCAATGTTTTCAAAATGATGTTTTAAGAATGAATAATATGGAAAATAGTCCATTAATTCACAGTAATTATAATTAATATCTTTTCTGTAATCGTAAAAATTAGGAGGTAAATTTTTAAAATTTTCACGTTCCGTATTGCCATAATTTACAAATGGATATACTTCCTTGCTTAAGTAGTAATCGTAATTTATATTGCCTTTTATTAAGTTATTGAAGGTTTCAGACGATGGGTTTTTTGCGTTAAATTGCTGTAAACGTCGCAATTTATGGTCTCTAATAGAGTC
>CBFHJN010000061.1:8509-13249 GCA_965655805.1 Flavobacteriaceae bacterium | reverse complement strand
CGACTTAATTTTTCTAATAATACCTGTAAAGCTTCTTGACCTTGAAATTTATTTTGAAGTTTTACATAACGAACCAGTTTTGGTTTGTACTTATCAAAAATTTCTTCATGAACTGAAATCGCTTCTTTTTCTAATAAGCGTTTCACCAAAGGCAATACATTCTTCTTATCAACAATATTACTAATGTCTTGAATTTTAAGCGAGGTTTGATGTTGTAAGGCTTCGAAAATTAAAAACTCATCATCTTTTAAATCGGCTTCATTAATTTCTAAAGATAAATTCTTGGAAATAATGGTTTCACTATCTAAAATAAAAGCACCTGGAAGTGCAGCTCGCATCACATCACCAAGTGTACACATATAATACTTGGACATCCATTCCCATAATTGAAATTGGGCTTGGGTAACAATAGGTGTTTCATCTAAAATTTGATGAATATCTTTCGCTTCATAAATAAGTGGTTCATTGTTATGAAGGGTTTGAACAATACCTGTATAAATTTTGCTTTTTCCAAAGGGCACCGAAACTCGCATGCCAGGTTTTATGAAATCCCATTCGGCAGCAGTAATACGATACGTGAAACTGTTTTCAATGGGAATGGGTAGTATGACATTTACAAAAAAACCGTTCATATTAAAATCCCTTTCTTAAACGATTCAATGAGGCATTTAATTCATAACCCATAAGCAGAATATTGCTATTTAACCACAAGTAAAAAAGCAAGATTAGAAGCGCTCCAATGGAACCATATAGCTCATTATATTTTGAAAAATTTTCGATATACACACCAAATAAATAGGACGTTAAAATAATTAGAAACGTTGTAAACAAAGCTCCCACAGAGAAAAACCGGGAATCCTTACCTTCGCGTGTTCCAAAGTAATATAAAGTAGCTGTTGCTATATAAATCATAGCAATAAAGAATACAAATTTGCCTATAAGTATCCAAACTACGGTATTTTCTTTATTGATATAACCATAAGTTTCCAAATTACCCATAATATAGATTTGAAAATATCCAAAAATAGCGACAGTCAGAATAGATAGGAAAGCGAGAATTAATGCCACGCCTAAAGCATACATGTATTGTTTAAATATATTTCGCGATAATTGCTCATGGTAAGAGCTCTCAAAACCAGCAAAAACCGCGTTAATTCCATTTGCCATTAACGCCATAGACACTAAGAAAACGGATGATAATAATCCACCACGTTCGGTACTATCTATGTTTTCAAAAATATTAGCAAAGAAAAATTCGGATGTACTTGGTGGTAAAAACGAATTTAAGAAACGTTGAAATTCTATTTTAAAGTCATCAATCGGCACATAAGGAATAATGATTAACACAAATAATAGAAAGGGAAAAATAGCGGTAAAAAAGTTAAATGCAATAGCACTTGCGCGCGTTGTTAATGCGCCTTTTACAATACCAATGGTGTAGAGTTCCATTAAATCGTACATGGACAAGCCTTCCAAACCTGGCAATTTTATTTTCTTTAATAGTTTAACCACCAGATTGACCACGGGAATTTTAGCCAATTTTTCTTCTACAGGTTGCGACATGTATGATTTTTAATTTTTTTAGGGTCTTTAGAGATCAAATTAAACAGCTTTTAAACTTAAATCCATATTGTAAACCGAATGCGTTAAAGCACCTGATGAAATATAATCGACACCACATTCTGCATAATTTCTAATCGTTTGTTCATTAATGCCACCTGAACTTTCCGTTAAACATTGGTTACCTATTAAAGCAACCGCCTTTTTGGTGTCTTGATAATTAAAGTTGTCTATTAAAATACGGTATACACCTTCGGTTTTTAAAATTTCGGTTATCTCTTCTAAATTCCTGGCTTCTACAATAATTTTTAAATCACGATTGGTATCTTTCAAATACTGTTTGGTTTTTTCAATAGCTTTGGTAATGCCTCCTGCAAAATCAATATGGTTGTCTTTAAGCATGATCATATCGTATAATGCAAATCTATGGTTTTCACCACCTCCAATTTTAACAGCCCATTTTTCTAACGCACGAATTCCAGGTGTTGTTTTACGGGTGTCTAAAATTTTAGTTTTAGTACCTTCTAATAAATCTACAAATTGTTTGGTTTTTGTTGCTATAGCACTCATCCGTTGCATGGCATTTAAAACCAAGCGTTCGGCTTTTAAAATAGATTGCGAAGATCCTTCTACATAAAAAACTATATCACCATGTTTAACAGGGCTGCCATCAGTTATTAAGGTTTCCACCTTTAAATCTTTATCAATGTAATCAAAAACTATTTTAGCAAAATCTACACCTGCAATAACGCCATTATCTTTAACTAAAAGTTTAGCTTTCCCAGTTGCTTCTTTAGGAATACAAGCTAATGAACTATGATCGCCATCACCAACGTCTTCACGAACGGCATTGGCAATTATTAATTCTATTTCTGTATTAAATTGGTCTTGGGTTATCATTTTTTAGTATTTTTAGACACTACGAAAATATAGCATTTTTGCTTAAACCTTCTTAATGAATTCAAAAAAAATATTCCTGACACTGTTTACCGTTTTTATAGGTTTACAACTATACGCACAAAACCATGTTTATATTGATGAAAATTTAAAAACAACGGACTCTTTGGACTATTCTGAAAAATGTCTTTTACGCGCTTTTAAATGTCATAAATACCAAGTAGACTCCTTAATAATTTATAAAATACTGCCTAAATTCCATTTTGGTAAAATAGACCAAACAGCTTATACGCAAATTAGAAAATTATTGATGCGTGATTCACACGAAGAAATTGCACCAAACAAAACACTCATCATTCGGTTTTATGATACTATTGTACCTTTTAAAAAGGCATATAAAAACCATGAGAAACACATGAAACAGGTTCATCAAGTTGAAGCCGATTCTACTAAAGAAACATATGGTGGTCATACCAAATTTAACGAAGATGCATTTATTAAAGGTCGCGAAAATTTTATTATAAATAGTAACAAATGCATTAAAAAATTTGAAGGAAGATTCAATTCTGAAATTTTTTATATGGTAGATGAAAACAACGGAATTGCCAATGAATATAAAAATTTTAACTGGGTAACAGACAACGGATTTTTCAAAAATAACTTCTTTAAATTCCGAAGTCACTACGGAACGGTTTTTATAAAACCAGATGGTGAATATTTTTTAATAGGCTCCCATTTTTCAGACCAATCTGCTAAAAAATTATTACGAAATACCAATTGGACTAAACATAAAAAAGATTGGCAAGAAACCTTAACTACTAATCGATTTGAAGGTTCTGGAATATTTGAAATAGAAGTAAATTACACACATAAAGATCATTGTTTTTAAATCCTTACCTCATCTTTTTTTAATATAAATATCGAAAAATTCTAAATTCATAAATGACTATAAAACTTCTTGCCATTGGCAAAACCGACAATAAACAACTACAAGCACTGATAGACGACTATGAGAAACGTTTGTCTCACTATATCAAGTTTGAATTTGAAATAATTCCCGATTTAAAAAAGGTAAAAAATTTAAGTGAAACCCAGCAAAAAGATAAAGAAGGCGACCTTATTTTAGCCAAATTAAACCCAACTGACACGCTAATATTATTGGATGAAAATGGTAAGCAAATGCATTCCGTAGCATTTTCAGAATATTTACAGAAGTATATGAATTCTGGAATTAAGCAAGTGGTTTTTGTTATTGGTGGACCTTATGGGTTTTCGGAAACCGTTTATGCTAAAGCCCAAGGAAAGTTATCCTTATCTAAAATGACATTTTCTCACCAGATGATACGGTTATTTATGGTTGAGCAGTTTTACCGTGCTTTTACCATTTTAAAAAATGAACCGTATCATCATAGGTAAGATGTTTATTTATTTTGTATTAAACGTATGCTTACGCTTTTTTAATTGCTTTTCTAAATCGCTAATGGTTTCTTTTACAGATGCTTCAAAGTTTTTCTCATTTGAAATGGCATAAATCCTTGGTCCTGGCAAACTTAATTCCATACTGCAAATAAAGCCCTCTTCTTTTGTGCTGTTTTCTTTTTTAAACTGTACATCGCAATTAATTAACCAATCATATTTTTTTATAAGCGATTGTAATTTTTCCTTTGTGTATGTAGTTAAAGCATCACTTGTATCGAGATTTACATATTGAAAATTTATTGTCATAATTATAGATATTTTTAGGGTTAATATTCAAATTTAAAGCCTTATTTCCGCATTTAATATGATATGTATCATGAATTTTATTTTGATTGGAAATTAGTTTTATAAAAATACCAATTAATAAATGTTTCATAGGCATTTTACAAAAGGATTAACTATTTATTTTTCTTTTTAGCCCATAATTTATAACCAAAAGCCAATTTCGCCTTACTTAAACTAAAAAGCTGCTTATTATTAAAATCTAAACTCGTAGAATATGCACTGCCGTTATAAATGAGACTTATGTAATAACGTTCCTTATTATAGGCTAAAGCTGCGGTATAATCCACTTTATAAAGCATGGGATTTGAAGGTTTAAATGTGTCATCCGTTAAAGTAACCTGTTTATTCATAACCGCTATTCCAGGCATTACGTTAAAGGAGGCAATGAAATTTTTTGGTAAAGCAAAAGCAGAAATAAAACCAGCCAAAACACCAATTCCAGCCGAGTTGTAACGTTTTATATTAGCCTGTTCATTATAGTATAATGCTCCTTGGTCTGATAAAATGGTCTCGTTCCCT
>CBFHJN010000061.1:0-8499 GCA_965655805.1 Flavobacteriaceae bacterium | reverse complement strand
CACCGCAAAAGTACCTAGACCACCCGTTATATAAACATTTTTATTTCGTTTGGAAACACCGGCTTTCAGCATGGCCATTGAAAATTCAATTTCGGACAATGTAAATAAATAATTAAACCCAACGGTTACCGATTTAATATCATCTCGAAAAATAGTCGGTTCATTATAATTATTTTTTACATTAAAGCCCTTGTAAGTTTGCACATAGATATTCACAAAATGGTTTTTTCCAAGAATTCCAGTGCCTTGCAAATCAAATCGGTTGGTAACGTTTTCCTTGTTGGTTTTTAGGTTGAAAGCAATATCAATTACTATTTTACGGCTGGCAAAACCAACACCAACACCAAATTGGTTATTAGGAATAAAACGTGTTTTTGAATCATCATCCCGAACTGAAAAGCGTTTTACTTTGTAATTTGTAAAAATTCTGGCGGAATAATTTTCCAAATCCCGATCTATAAGCAGACTATCAAGAACTTGGTAAACTTTAGTAGAATCTACATGTTTTAAAATCTGCGATTGACTCGTTAAGTTACTCAAAAAACAAATGATAAAAAGCAGAAAAGCGCGACGCATAAAAACCAATAAATTTAAGGGATTGTAGAAATTGAATTACATTTGTTGTGAGCTAAAAATACATTAAAATATAGAATATGCAACTCGTTTTCGCCACAAACAATTTAAACAAATTAAAAGAAGTTCAACAGTTAATTCCCGAGCACATTAGGCTATTGAGTCTGAAAGATATAGGTTGCCATGAGGATATTCCAGAAACTCAAAATACTATTGAAGGTAACGCTATTCAGAAAGCCGAATACGTAAAAACCCATTTTGGATACGATTGCTTTGCTGATGATACAGGTTTAGAGGTAGACGTTTTGAATGGCGAACCTGGCGTGTTTTCAGCAAGATATGCTGGCGAGCAACGTGATGCCAATGACAACATAAACAAGTTGCTAACCAATTTAGAAAACCAAGACAACCGAAACGCCCAATTTAAAACTGTTGTGGCATTGCACTTAAACGGCAAGCTAGAAACCTTTACAGGTATTTGCCAAGGTAGCATTACAGAGGCTAAATCTGGAACCGCTGGTTTTGGTTACGATCCTATTTTTAAGGCCGAAGGCTATACATTAACATTTGCTGAAATACCATTAGAAGAAAAAAACCGCATAGGACATCGTGGAAAAGCGGTTGCACAATTAGTGGCGTTTTTAAATGGGCTATAAATTACGTAGAACTACGTAGTTGATAAGTTATTAGGAATGTTTAGATTTGGTGTAGATATAATAAATATATACACACCATTACGTTTATACGTACGTTGGCAACAAGCGAAAAATGAACTACGAAAGAAATAAAATAGAACTTAATGAAAATGGATATTCCGTTTTATCTGATTTGTATTCGGAAATCGAAATAAGTCAAATTTTAGCTTGCATTGAAAACACTGAACAAGATGGAAATTCGTTTATGAAAACAAAGGATTTATTTGCGATTAGACAATTAATCAAAAATGTACCTGAATTGAGCGAACTGTTGTTTAACAAAAAACTGACTGAATTAATTAATGACCTTTCCGAATCCGAATATTTCTTGACAAAAGCTATATATTTCGACAAACCAAGCGAATCGAATTGGTTCGTTGCTTATCACCAAGATTTGAGTATTTCAGTTGACAAAAAAGCTGATTTGGAAAATTATGTGAATTGGACTTTTAAAAAAGGACAAAATGGAGTTCAGCCACCAATTGAGATTTTACAAGACACAATTACAATTCGAATTCATTTAGATAAGACAGATAAAAATAACGGAGCTTTAAAAGTAATCCCGAAATCTCATTCAAGAGGAATAATTCGTTCGGAATCAAAAGATTGGAATATTGAAAACGAATTTATCTGCGAGGTAGAAAAAGGTGGAATAATGCTAATGAAACCTTTGACTTTACACGCTTCCAATAGAACAACAAACGGAAAGAAAAGACGAGTAATACATTTAGAATTTAATAAACATAATTTATCTAAACCATTGGATTGGTTGGAACATTATGAAATAAAAAAGCCAGTTGCCAACACCGTGTATAATTAATTGCTTGGTTTCAGCCAATTTACGAAAGTCCTCGCGGACTTTCTATCTGTGTTTTATTTACTAAATTTAGTGCTTAAAACACGCAACTAATCATACACAACAACGTTAGGGCAAATTAGAGAAACCGAATGACAGAAGAAAAAATTCAAGACATTTTACAACCAATAATCGGACAATTTGTTTGGGGAGCTGAACAAGGATATGGTTCTTTCTTGAATTTGGAATTTGGTAATCCGAAAACTGAATTTAGCGGAATTTATAAGCCAAAAGAAGAAAATAAATTTCCCTTTAACGAGTTTGAAAGCAGACACGTTACAATTAAAGGAGAACATTCATTTTTCATTTATATGTCTAATTGGAAAATCTATGCAAAAGAAAATGAATTAGCTCACGATGAAAGCGAACGAGATGAAATTGAATTTGCACTTGGATTTATAAATGGCCAAAAACTGAATAGCATAATAATAAATACAAAAGAAAACATAACGGAATTGGAATTTGACTTGGGCGGAATATTAGTGATTTCTGGAGAAAATTATGCTGACGAAATCAACGAAATGTGGAATTTTTATACGAAATCGGACAAAGTTCTTACTTACAGAAATGACCGAAAGACAAGTTATGAAAAAGCAAAAACAGAATTTGGAAAAGAAAAATTTACAGAAATAAACGGAATAATAACTTGCCCTAACAAAGTACTGTGGTAAAAAACAAGTAAAATTGAATTAATTTTTCACCAAGTTACCTCTGTACGTATCCTCATATATTAGTCCTGATTTAGCAATTGCAAAAGCCTGTTATAATAGCTTATTTTAAAAAAAACATAATCCAACTTCATATGATTCTAAAACAAACAAAACCATTACTTCTATTAATTTCTGTGTTCATCACTACAATAGGGTATTCACAAGAAACCTATCAAGATATTTTAGAAACAGCCTATGTTCCTATTGATACAGAAATCTACAACCAAATTGTAGCTATGGATAAGGTGTATTTTGATGCCTACAACAGCTGCGACATGGAAAAACAAGCAGCACTATATTCAGAAGATTTAGAATTTTATCATGACAAAGGTGGCTTATCTACATCAAAACAAGACGTTTTAGCAGGCATAAAAAAGAATATTTGCGGAAAAGTAACGAGAACCTTAATTGAAGGCAGCATAGAGGTTTATCCCATAAAAGATTATGGAGCCATCCAAATTGGATATCATAAATTTTATAATAATCAAGAACCTGATGCCATAGCAAAAGCCAGTAAATTTATAGTGATTTGGAAGCAGGAAGATGATAACTGGTTTATTTCTAAAGTTATTAGTCTTCATTAATAGTGTTAACTAATAAGCAAACTTGTAATTAATTCCTTACACCAAACTAAAAATTCGGTTAATTATAGTATTTTGGTTCAAAATATATTTCATGATCCAATCCTATAAACAAAAACCCGAATTACAGGACATTTATGACACCATTATTATAGGATCAGGCATGAGTGGATTGGCTACAGCTGCCATTCTGGCTAAAGAAGGACAAAAGGTTCTCGTTTTAGAACGTCATTACACTGCTGGTGGTTTTACCCATATTTTTAAACGCAAGGGCTACGAATGGGATGTGGGCATCCATTATATAGGCAACGTTCAAGCCGATGAAAGTATATTAAAAAAACTATTTGATTACGTTAGTAATGGAGAACTAAAATGGGCAGATATGGGTTCCATTTATGACCGAATTGTAATTGGCGATAAACACTATGATTTTGTAAAAGGCGTTGATAATTTTAAAACCAGTTTAATAGCACATTTTCCAGAGGAAAAAAAGGCTATTAACACCTATGTTGAAACCGTTTTTAAGGCAGCAAAATCCAGTAGAAATTTTTACCTAACCAAGGCTATTCCACCTTTTCTAAACTATTTGTTTGGCTGGTTTTTAAAACGACCTTTTCATAAATTTTCAGACCAAACAACCTATGAGGTACTTCGTGCTATAACCGACAATGAAGATTTAATAAAAGTCCTAACAGGTCAGTATGGCGATTATGGTTTACCGCCAAAACAAAGTAGTTTTTCCATGCATGCATCTGTAGCGAGCCATTATTTTGAAGGTGGCAGTTTCCCCATTGGAGGTTCATCGCAGGTGGTTAAAACTATCGACCCTGTTATAGCTAAAGCTGGTGGTACTATTTTAGTTAGTGCGGAAGTGAACCAGGTTATCATAGAAAATAATCAGGCCATTGGTGTGCAAATGCAAGATGGTCATGTTTTTAAAGCTAAAAATATTGTGAGTAGTGCTGGAATTTTCACCACTTACAACAAATTGTTACCTCCTGCTATTGTTGAAAAACATCAACTACGAAAAAATCTTCAAAAGATAAATCCGTCGGTTGCACATGTTAGTTTGTATATTGGTTTAGAAGGTACGCCAGAGGCACTTCAAATTCCGAAAACCAATTATTGGGTGTATCCAAATGGAGACGACCATGATACTTGTGTAGATAATTATTTAAACGATTTATCACAGCCATTTCCCGTAGTATATATGTCTTTTCCATGTGCTAAAGATCCAGATTGGTCCAATCGCTACCCAGGAAAAAGCACGATTGATATTATTACGCTCGTCCCATATGAAACCTTTGAGAAATGGTCTAACACGTCATGGAAAAAACGAGGTGATGATTATGAAGCTATTAAAGAAACAATTTCCCAACGCTTACTGGAAGAATTATATAAGCAATTACCTCAAGTAAAAGGAAAAATAGCGTGTTATGAATTGTCCACACCAATCACCACACAGCATTTTGTAAATTATCATAAAGGTGAAATTTACGGTTTGGATCATAGTCCATCACGTTTTAGACAGCCTTTTCTAAAACCCAGAACACCCATTAAAAACTTTTATTTAACAGGTCAAGACATCGCAACGGCTGGTGTGGCAGGCGCTTTATTTTCTGGTGCATTGACAAGTATAGCAATGACTGGTAAAAATGTTTTGAAAAAAGTATAGCTTCAATTTCCCGTTTCATTGCAAACATTTAATTATCAATTTATTAAATACATTTGATTGCTATAAAAGCAGTAAACAAAGCAAATAAACCAGATATAATAAATTAGTAAATGGGTATGTTGGTTTACTGCTCTTTTTTTATTTTAAAAATATTAGTTTATCTTATAGCTAATTGTAAAAAATAGTTACAAACAAACATGAGCAGAGGATTTGTAAAAGAAGATGATCAAGAAGAAATACCTTTTGTAGCACCACGAGCAGATTTGCCAGCAGGTGCCACGAACTATGTAACCCAAAATGGCATGGATGAACTTTTAGCGGAAAGACAAAATTTTGCGCTTGAAAAAGAACAATTAGATTCAAGCAATGAAAAAGAACGACGTATTGCCGTAAATCATATTAATGCCAAATTACAATTACTAAACAATCGGATTTCTTCAGCTAAAATTGTCAATTTATCCCAGCAACCGCAGGATGAAGTCCGTTTTGGAGCTGTAGTAACTTTAAAAATTGGAGTAGCTAAAAAACTTCAAAAATATCAAATTGTTGGTGTGGATGAAGCAGATATTGCCAAAGGTAAAATTTCATTCCTCTCTCCTATTGCCAAGTTATTAACCGACAAAAAAGTTGGTGAAAAGGCTTTTTTAAAACTTGTCAAAGAAACACGCGTTTTTGAAATTATAGCTATTGATTATTAGGGTAATTATTCCTTTTGAATATTCATATTTCAGAACTAAAACATAGTATATAAGTTTGTTTTAATAATACCTTTAAAGTCATTTGAAGTAATGGATAACAACTGTTTTTCGTCTTGCACCTTCAAATTAAATGGTGGTACTAATAAATCTAAACCACTTTGTTTTTTAAATCTAATACCTTGACCTGAAATAATATCTTTATTGGGTTCAAAATCATCTGTTGGCATATGTTCTGTTACAATTACATATTTATAGTCGGATAGTTTATTTACTATTCGCTGTACTTCCGTGTTTGATAGGTGTTGTAATACTTGTCGTAATAAAATACAATTGGCTTGTGGCAGATTATCCGTTGCAATATCCAAGCATTGAAAGTCTAAATTTTCAGCTTTAAATTTTTCTTTATTATATGCTATTAAGTCAGGCACTATATCAATAGCTATATACTTTTTGGTGTGTTTTACCAATTGGTTTCCGACGTTAAAATCACCACACCCTAAATCGCAAACCACAAGCGGCTTTTCAAATGATGATAAAAATGAACTGACAACATCGACATACGGATTGACTATTTCCGGATCATGAGATCCTGCTCCTGAATAAAATTCAGCATTGTTGCTTCCCCAAAGATTCATAGTATAAACCTGTTCCATGGCATCTTTGGTTGGCCAAGCCTTCTTTATTTTTTTAGTTTCAGTTTCTTTCTTTTTCATTTTGAAACGTGCAGATTATCGTTTTGTGAGCGGTATTACTATGAAAATACAAAATAAACTAATTTAATCGTGGATCTGGTTTTAATGCTGTTTTTTGTGTCCAAATAATTTCCATACTACAAAAGCCAAATTCTTCAGTAATCTTGCCATAACAGGCATAAATCCCGATTCCATGAATGGGATATTTTTCTACGGTATTATGAAAATGCGCTGTGTCAAAATAAGTCCCTTCATCATCTACAAACGTGCAAAATCGCATAAGCTTCCCTGTAGAACCTTTATGAAAACGCGTATTTACCAATTTACCATACAGTAAAACATTTTCATTTCGATGTTTAAACATGTTTTTAGCTTTTATATGTGGCCGAAAAGACTCATCCATCAAATCGAAATAATCACATAAAGGGAAACCTAATAATTCCATCTGATCATAGGCATCTTCCAACCAACAGGAGTTGAGTTTTGGTAAATTAAACGCCTTATGATTTGGTTTAAACAATTGCTTTTGTGGTGTTTTCATTTTGTTACTATTCACTTTAAAAATAGCATTCCAAAGTAATTCGGATTTGGTAATTCCGGTAAAATCAAAAGCGCCTATTCGAATTAAAATGGTTAATTGCTCAATGCTAATCAGAACCCGATCAATAAAATCGTCCAAGGATTTAAAAACACCATAAAGCTGCCGTTCCGTCAAAATGCGTTTGACGGTATAATTTTCTAAATTTTTCAAATACCCAAAACCCAAATAAATCGTGTTGCCTTCTATCCTATTTGGATGATCACTCTTATTAATACAAGGCGCTTTTACAATACCATTGCACATTTTGGTTTCGTGAATATAATGTTCGGTATTGTAAAATCCACCTCCATTATTTAAAACAGCCACCATAAACTCCAACGGATAATAACATTTTAAATACAAGCTCTGATAACTTTCCACAGCATAGGAAGCCGAATGTCCTTTGGCAAAAGCATAACCTGCAAAACTTTTAATTTGTTCCCATACTTCAAACGTTAGCGTATCAGGATAACCTTTGGCTTTACAATTAGCTAAAAATTTATTTTCAACGGCTTGAAATTCGGCTCTGGAACGAAATTTTCCGCTCATTCCACGACGTAACACATCCGCTTCACCCAATGTTAATCCTGCAAACTGATTGGCGACTTTCAGCACATCTTCTTGATACACCATAATGCCATAGGTTTCTGGCATAATTTTTAGCAACATGGAATTGGCTTCTTGTCTGCGTTCCGGATTTCTGTGCCGTTTTATAAATTCCTGTTTCATCCCTGAACCCGAAACACCTGGCCGAATAATAGAACTGGCAGCTACCAAACCTAAATAATCTTGGGTTTGAAGTTTGCACATTAAGCCTCTCATGGCAGGCGATTCTACATAATAGGCACCTGTGGCTTTTCCGTTTTTTAATAAGGCGTTGACCTTGGGATCGGTTTTAAATTTTTCAACGTCTGTAATATCAATGTCTGGTGCTTCGGGTTGATTGTATTTTATAATTTCCAGTGTATCTTTTATTTTTGCTAATCCACGTTGTCCTAGAATATCGAATTTAAAAATACCAGCATCTTCGGCAATAATCATATCAAATTGAACCGTTGGAAAGCCTTTTGGAGGCATATCTGTTGCGGAATAGTAATGAATAGGTTTATCCAAAATTAAAATCCCACACGAATGGACGCTTACATAATTGGGGAAGCCCTGAATTAGTTCGCCATATTTAATAACCAAGGCGCCCAATTCATCAAACTCTGGTTTTTGATATCTACCTGTGCATATTTTATCGATTTCTTCTTTAGGCATGCCAAAAACCTTTCCCAACTCACGAACCACAGCTCGGAATTTAAAGGTGTTATAAACGGCTAATAAAGCGACATTTTTAAAGCGATTAAAGATATATTCGGTTATATCATTGCGTTCTTTCCATGAAAAATCGATATCAAAATCGGGAGGCGATTTACGGAAGGGATTGATAAACCGTT
>CBFHJN010000060.1:7065-13447 GCA_965655805.1 Flavobacteriaceae bacterium | reverse complement strand
CATCACTAAATTGATAGGTGTCTATGGAAAATTTCGAGTTTAATTCCGTATTATTTTTAAGAGCTTCTAGCACCTGTTGCGCACTTTCGGTTTGGTTTAAGAACGCCACGGAATTCGAATTATCTACAGCAATAACCAAATTAGGTTTTTCCTTATAAAATGTTTCCGAATCTAGTTTTGGATTCATCAAAAGTAATAAGACACAAAAGATGGTTACAAAGCGTAAACCTGTTAGAATAAGATTGGTTTGTGAACGTTTTGACTTATATACATATTGAAAAAGCGCTATAAATAGCGCTATAATTCCAGAAATGATGATATATATGATTGTAAAATTCGTCATATATTAGGTTAGCATACCACCATCTACATTAAGAGTTTGTCCTGTAACATAAGCCGACATATCACTCGCTAAAAACACGCAAGCATTGGCAATATCTTCCGGTGTTCCACCACGTTTTAGAGGAATAGATTCGCGCCAACCTTTTACGGTATTTTCATCTAATTTGGCTGTCATTTCGGTTTCAATAAAACCAGGTGCAATCACGTTGCTTCTTATATTTCGCGAACCGAGTTCCAAAGCTACTGATTTTGAAAAACCAATCATACCTGCTTTAGAAGCTGCATAATTAGTTTGTCCAGCATTACCTTTAACACCAACTACCGAACTCATATTAATAATTGATCCTTTACGTTGTTTTAACATAGTACGCTGAACCGCTTTAGTCATATTAAAAACAGATTTTAGGTTAATTTCAATTACAGAGTCAAAATCTGCTTCACTTAAGCGCATCAACAAGTTATCTTTGGTTATTCCTGCATTGTTGACTAAAATATCAATACTACCAAATTCATTAACGACATCTTCTGCTAGTTGTTGGGCTTCATCAAAACTGGCAGCATTACTTTTGTAGCCTTTGGCTTTTATACCAAGTTCATTAAGTTCTTTTTCAAGTTCGTTAGCTGCTTCAACGGAAGAACTATATGTAAATGCAACATTTGCACCATGTTGTGCAAAAACTTCGGCAATTCCACGGCCGATTCCTCTACTAGCTCCTGTTATTATGGCTGTTTTTCCTTCTAATAATTTCATAATAGGCTGATGTGATTAGTTGTTTGTCAAATATAACAAATACAAGTTGTATCAAATAAAAAAACCTTACAAGATTTTGTAAGGTTTTTAACAGTATGAATGGATTTTATTAACCCATAACTTCTTTTACTTTTTTACCTATTTCTGCAGGTGAATCGACAACGTGAATACCACATTCTCTCATTATTTTCTTTTTAGCTTGGGCTGTATCATCGCTACCACCAACTATGGCTCCAGCATGTCCCATAGTACGACCTGCAGGTGCCGTTTCACCAGCAATAAAACCAATAACTGGTTTCTTACTACCACTAGCTTTGTACCAATGTGCAGCGTCAGCTTCTAATTGACCTCCAATTTCACCAATCATAACAACGGCTTCTGTTTCTGAATCATTTATCAATAATTCTATAGCTTCTTTCGTTGTTGTTCCAATAATTGGATCGCCTCCAATTCCAATAGCTGTCGTGATTCCTAACCCCTGTTTTACAACCTGATCAGCAGCTTCATAGGTTAATGTTCCTGATTTGGAAACAATACCAACTTTTCCTTTTTTGAAAACAAAACCTGGCATAATACCCACTTTAGCCTCACCTGGTGTAATAACGCCTGGACAGTTAGGTCCAATTAAACGGCAATCTTTATCTTTAATATATTGAGCAGCTTTAATCATATCTGCCACAGGAATACCTTCAGTAATGGTAATAATTACTTTAATTCCAGCATTGGCAGCTTCCATAATAGCATCAGCAGCAAAAGCTGGTGGTACAAAAATAATGGTTGTATCAGCTCCAACTTTATCAACAGCTTCTTGTACTGTATTAAAAACGGGTTTATCTAAATGGGATTGTCCACCTTTTCCTGGTGTAACACCACCAACTACATTGGTTCCATATTCAATCATTTGGCCTGCGTGAAATGTTCCTTCGCTACCTGTAAATCCTTGAACTATTATTTTTGAATTCTTATTAACTAAAACGCTCATTTAAGTTTGATTTTTTATGTTTTTAAAACGTGACAAAAGTAATGTTTTAACACCTATTAGTAAAGTGTTTTTATATTTTTATTTCAGAATAGGCTTCCGAGTCTAACGTATCGCTATCTGCAGGTTGGCTGATTTCATATGAACGAAATATTTTACTGTCTTTTATTTGATGAATACATATATAATGTGCAATTGGCATTTCATCGCTTTGAGATTCTATGGTATTCGCATACAAGGTGTAACGCACAGTAACCGTGTTGTTATCTTCTAATAAATGGGTAATTTCAAAACGCAAATTATTATAGGATTCTCGAACCCCTTTAAAAAAATTAGAAACGGCATCAAAATCCATTTCAGTATAACCTTTACTACTATTCCAATGAATTAAACAGTCTTTGTGGTAATATTTATCTATCAACGTAGCATCATTGGATAAATCGGATGCGTAAAATGATTTAACTAGGTTTTTTGAAGTCATTTATTTTATTTTTAATGTCTTTAAAATTTCTGGAATCATTTTAATGGATGCCATCTCTTTATATTTGGATCTAAAATCATCTGCAGGTGTACCAAAATAGCTTTTTCCACCTTCTAATGATTTGCTAACGCCAGATTGCGCCGAAATAACCGCTTTATTTCCTATGGTAACACCACTGGTTATCCCAACTTGACCCCAAATTGTGACATCATCTTCAATAATTACACAGCCTGCAATACCAACTTGTGAGGCAATCAGACACTTTTTACCAATTACCGTATCATGCCCAATTTGAATTTGGTTATCTAGTTTAGAGCCTTCGCCAATAGTTGTGTCGCCTGTAACGCCTCTATCAATGGTGCAAAGTGCACCAATATCTACGTTATCTTTAATCACAACACGACCACCAGAAATTAGTGGATCAAAACCTTCTGGGCGTTTTTTATAATAAAAAGCGCTGGCACCTAAAATGGTTCCTGCCTGAATCTGCACGTTGTTTCCAATAATGGTATGATCATAAATAGTAACATTAGGATGGATGACGCAATTATCACCGATAACCACGTGATTACCTATAAAACAATTAGGCTGTATTACGGTATTTTTTCCAATTGCAGCCGATTCAGATCTGGCAGATGATGCTACTTGAAAGGGCTTAAAATGTTTGGTTAGTTTATTGAAGTCTCGGAATGGGTCATCACTAATTAATAGGGCTTTACCTTTCGGACAATCCACTTCTTTATTAATTAAAACGATTGTTGCATCTGACGCTAATGCTTTTTCGTAATATTTTGGATGATCGACAAACACAATATCACCAGGCTCCACCACATGAATTTCATTCATGCCTAATACTGGAAGATTTTCATCGCCAATAAAGGTTACACCAATTAATGTAGCGATGTCTTTGAGTGTATGCGGTTTTGGAAATTTCACAATTATTCTTTTACGCGCTCTTTGTACGTTCCTTTATCCGTTTCTACTTTAATTTTATCACCTTCGTTAATAAAAAGCGGTACATTTATTTCGGCTCCTGTTTCTACGGTGGCAGGTTTGGTTGCGTTAGTGGCTGTATTACCTTTTACACCAGGTTCTGTATGCGTTACCTCTAAAATTACACTTGCTGGCATTTCAACAGAGAGTGGCATATTATCTTCGGTATTGATTAAAACAGTAACTACTTCGCCTTCTTTCATTAAATCCGCTCTATCTAAAGCAGCTTCCAACAAACGTATTTGCGTATAATCTTCTTGATTCATGAAGTGGTAAAATTCACCATCATTATATAAAAATTGAAATTTGTGAGTTTCGACACGAACATCTTCAATTTTATGTCCAGCTGAAAAGGTATTATCTAATACTTTACCAGATGTCACACTTTTCATTTTAGTTCTTACAAATGCTGGACCTTTTCCTGGTTTTACATGTAAAAACTCGATTATTTTATAAATATCATGATTATATCGGATACATAACCCGTTTCTAATGTCTGATGTTGTTGCCATATTATTGTTATTTGTAAATTCGTTTGATGTTAAGCTGATAAGTTAATTAACTACAACTTTACTTATTTATTAAATTAATTAGATTTGAAATACCCCTTCATAATTCCGCGTTGAGAATCTTTTATAAACTGTAAAATTTCATCACGTTCCGGAGTTGCTTCCATTTCGGCTTCTATAATTTCAGCCGCTTGTGTATTGTTATAATTTCTTTGATATAAAATTCTGTAAATATCCTGTATTTCTCTAATCTTATCGGTTGTAAAACCACGACGTCTCAATCCTACAGAATTTATTCCGACATAGGATAATGGTTCTCGTGCACCTTTTACAAATGGTGGCACATCTTTTCTTACTAAAGATCCGCCTGTTACAAAAGCATGATTCCCTATAGAACAAAATTGATGAACAGCTGTCATACCTGCTAAAACCACATAATCTCCTACTGTAATATGTCCAGCTAATGTGCTATTATTTGAGAAGATACAGTTATTACCCACAATACAATCGTGTGCAATGTGGCAATAAGCCATAATTAAACAATTATCGCCAATAACGGTTTTCATTCTATCAGTGGTGCCACGATTAATGGTAACACATTCGCGAATGGTAACATTATCACCTATTTCAACTGTGGTATCTTCGTCTTTATATTTTAAATCTTGAGGTGTTGCAGAAATTACGGCTCCGGGAAAAATATTACAATTTTTACCAATTCGAGCGCCTTCCATAATGGTCACGTTACTCCCAATCCATGTTCCTTCGCCAATAATAACATTATTATGAATAGTTGTAAACGGATCTATAACAACGTTTTTTGCTATTTTGGCTCCTGGATGCACATAAGCTAATGGTTGATTCATTTTGTACTTGAATTAAATTATGATAAACTACTTTGCAAGTTATGTTTAATATACTGCGTTTTGTACTTTTATTTAACTTTTGATATTTGTGCCATTAATTCTGCTTCTGCACATAATTTGCCATTCGCATAGGCATAACCTTGCATGTGGCAAATTCCACGACGAATGGGCGTAATTAAATCGCATTTAAAAATTAGTGTATCACCTGGAACTACTTTTTGTTTAAATTTCACATTATCTATCTTCATGAAAAATGTTAGGTAGTTTTCTGGATCAGGAACAGTGCTTAATACTAAAATACCACCTGTTTGTGCCATGGCTTCAACGATAAGAACACCTGGCATTACTGGTGCGCCTGGGAAGTGACCTGCAAAAAACGGTTCGTTCATAGTCACGTTTTTCATACCAATAACACCAGAGTCCGTTAATTCGAATATTTTATCAATTAATAAAAACGGTTGTCTGTGTGGCAACATATTCATAATTTGATTCACATCCATTAAAGGTTCTTGATTCAAATCGACAGTTGGTACATTATTACGACGCTCATTTTTAATCAACTTACACATTTTTTTAGCAAATTGTGTATTGACAAAATGACCTGGTTTATTGGCAATAACTTTACCTTTAATATGGGTTTGAATGAGTGCCAAATCACCTATTACATCTAGTAATTTATGTCTGGCAGCTTCATTTGGGTGATGTAAGGTTAGGTTATCTAATATACCATTTGGTTTTACGGAAATGGAATCTTTTTTAAAAGCGACTCTTAATTTCTCCATGGTTGCAGGTGATAACTCCTTATCTACATAAACAATAGCGTTGTTTAAATCTCCTCCTTTAATTAAACCATGTTCTAAAAGTGTTTCAATTTCGTGAAGAAAACTAAACGTTCTAGAATCTGAAATTTCATCTTTAAATTCAGACATGTTTTTAATAGACGCATTCTGTGTACCTAAAACTTTAGTACCAAAATCTACCATAGTAGTTACTTGGTATTCTTTGGCTGGCATGACTAAAATTTCACTACCGGTTTCTTCATCGGTATATGAAATAACATCGGTTATCTCATAAGCTTCTCGAAACGCATCTTGTTCTACAACACCTGCTTTTTCTATAGCTTCAACAAAGAACTTTGATGAACCATCCATAATTGGCGGTTCAGCAGCATTCAACTCAAGAATGGCATTATCTATATCCATACCTACTAAAGCAGCCAAAACGTGTTCGCAGGTTTGAATAGTCACGCCATTTTTTTCCAGACAGGTTCCGCGTTGTGTATTGGTTACGTATGACGCATCAGCTTCAATTATTGGGTTGCCTTCTAAATCAATTCGTCTAAACGCAAAACCAGAATTTTCTGGTGCAGGTTTAAATGTTAAGGTCACAATATTACCAGTATGTAAACCTACGCCATTAAGTGAAATTTCATTGGCTATGGTTTTCTGTTTGATATCTGTTTTA
>CBFHJN010000060.1:0-7055 GCA_965655805.1 Flavobacteriaceae bacterium | reverse complement strand
TAGTCCCATCTACTTTTTTTTCTAAATCATTTATACTTTTTACAATTTTAGGCAAATTCTTAAAATGCACATAAGACTTGTTGAAATCACCGTAATTTAATGCAGGTGAACCTTGAATGACTTCGTTATCTGCAATATTTCTTCCTATACCAGATTGTGCCTGAATTTTGACATTATTTCCAATAGAAATATGACCCACAATACCAACTTGTCCACCAATCTGACAGTTTTCACCGATTTTAGTTGAACCAGCCACACCAGTTTGTGCAGCAATGACGGTGTTTTTTCCAATTTCTACATTGTGAGCAATTTGGATTTGGTTATCCAATTTTACACCTTTTCTGATAACGGTTGAGCCCAAAGTAGCCCGATCTATTGTTGTGGCTGCGCCAATATCAACAAAATCTTCTAAAATAACATTTCCTATTTGAGGTACTTTACTGTATTCGCCTTTTTCATTTGGTAAAAACCCAAAACCATCAGCACCAATAATAGCACCCGAGTTTATAAAGCAATGCGCACCAATTAAACAATCCGAATAAATTTTTACACCTGCAAATACAATAGTATTATCTTTAATAACTACATTATCACCAATATAACTATTAGGAAATATTTTAACATTATTACCAATTACTACGTTATTGCCAATGTAAGAAAAGGCACCTATATATAAATCATTTCCCAATTTGGCTGATTCGGAAATAAATGTTGGTTGTTCAATTCCAGATTTATTCAGTTTAACCTGATTGTAATATTCAAGTAACTTGGAAAATGCTTTATGCGCATCATCAACCTTAATTAAAGTTGTATGGATTTCCTTTTCTGGTATAAAGCTTTTATTGACAATAGTAATAGAAGCTTTAGTTGTATATATATATGGTGTGTATTTAGGGTTAGAGAGAAAGGTTAAAGCACCTGCTGCTCCTTCTTCTATTTTAGATAACCTGGAAACTTCTACTTGAGAGTCTCCATCAATTTCACCTTCTAATATACCTGCTATTTGTTCTGCTGTAAAATTCATGGATAGCAAAAATAGAAAAAATGTCTTACATTTTATCTTTCGGGTAACATATATAATATTTAGTTACTGGTTTTGATAACGCTTTTAGGTTTAATTGATCGGAAGCTTTTACAATATTTTGAATTTTCCCAGATTGAAATAATACGTTAATGGGCTGTTTATGCTGCTCATAAGCCTGATTAGTAATAGCACCTGTAAACACAAAGTACGACGCTTCATGATTTGAAACCTTGTAGGTATCCATGATTTTATTTATATGTTTTTGAAGTTTTTCGGGCTTAACCACATTCTTTTTTAACTTAACCTTTAATAGTTGCCTATTAATTATCATTTCGCATAAATTTTTTAAAACAAAATCGTCATGATATTGCCAAGCTTTCATGGCCATAACAATATCATAATCATCTAATCTTGAAAAAGTGTTTAAGGTTTCTTTATTAAAATTAGTAATCTGAATATCGTTTCGCAAAAAAAACTGTAACGCCTGGCTAGCTTCCAATGTTTCACCTTGTTGAGTTAACTCTTTTGCGCGTTTTAAAACGCGCATTAATAATTGTTCAGCAACTAGACCTGTTTTATGCAAATACACTTGCCAATACATAAGGCGTCTAGCTACTAAAAACTTTTCAATACTATAAATCCCTTTTTCTTCAACTACCAATTTATCATGTACTACGTTCAACATGGTAATTAACCGGTCGCTATTAATATTCCCCTCGGCAACGCCTGTGTAGAAACTATCGCGTTTTAGATAATCGGCACGATCCATATCAAACTGACTGGAAATTAGGGAACACATAAACGGTCTTGGGTATTCGCCTTTAAAAATCTGAATGGCAAGCGTTAAACTTCCGTTAAATTCCGTGTTTAAAACTTCCATAAATTGAAGCGAAATATACTCATGACTCACACCATTTACAATGCTATGTTCCATGGCATGAGAAAATGGACCATGACCAATATCATGTAAAAGTATGGCAATATAAAGGGCGTTTTCTTCATCTACAGATATTTCAACCCCTTTAAAACGAAGCACTTGAACCGCTTTCTGCATCAAATGCATACAACCCAACGCATGATGGAACCGTGTATGATGCGCTCCTGGATATACCAAATAGGACAAGCCCATTTGAGAAATTCGGCGTAAGCGTTGAAAGTATTTATGCTCAATTAAATCAAAAATCAACGCATTCGGAATGGTAATAAATCCGTAAATTGGATCGTTAAATATTTTGAGTTTGTTTTTTGTCTGCAAGCTTGCTATCATATTACTAATTATATAAACAAATATACATGAACCATATAAATATTCTTTGGGTTGACGATGAAATTGATTTATTAAAACCTCATATACTCTTTTTAGAACAAAAAAAATATAATGTAACCACTTGTAAAAGTGGTACGGAAGCTTTGGAAGTTTTGGATGATAAGAATTTCGACATTGTTTTTCTAGATGAAAACATGCCAGGATTAACCGGATTGGAAACCTTGAATGAAATTAAAGAAAAGCGTGATACACTTCCGGTTGTGATGATTACCAAGAGTGAAGAAGAATATATTATGGAAGAAGCTATTGGTAATAAAATAGCCGATTACCTCATAAAACCCGTAAATCCGAATCAGATTTTATTGAGTTTGAAGAAAAATTTAGATCATTCCCGATTGGTTTCTGAAAAAACAACCTCTAACTACCAGCAAGAGTTTCGTAAAATAGCTATGGATTTATCAATGGTGAATACTTTTGAAGAATGGGTTTCCTTATATCAAAAACTCATTTATTGGGAAATGCAGCTGGAAGATATTGAAGATTCTGGGATGTTTGAAATACTCGAATCCCAAAAAACAGAGGCTAATACGCAATTCGGGAAATTTATAGATAAGAATTACCCAAAATGGTTTGAGCCAAATATTGATGCACCAACCATGTCTCATAATTTGTTTAAGGATAAAATAGTTCCTGAAATAGGCAAAGAGCAACCTACCCTGTTGGTTGTGATTGATAATTTACGGTATGACCAATGGAAAGCGTTTGAACCTATTGTCAATAATTATTATAAAAAGAAAAAAGAAGAAGCCTTTTTCAGCATATTACCTACGGCCACTCAATATGCCAGAAACGCCATTTTTTCAGGATTAATGCCTTTAGATATGGAGAAATTACATCCGAATTTATGGAAAAATGATACCGATGATGGAGGTAAAAACCTACACGAAGAAGAATTTCTGGAAGCCCAATTAAAACGATTAGGCTTGCAAAATTTAGCCACCAAATACTATAAGATTACCAATTTAAAAAATGGCAAACAACTAGTTGATAACTTTAAAAGCTTAAAGGATAATGATTTAACGGTTGTTGTGTATAATTTTGTTGATATGCTTTCGCACTCCAAAACTGAAATGGATGTGGTAAAAGAATTAGCATCTAACGACAAAGCGTATCGCTCTTTAACACAAAGTTGGTTTAAAAATTCACCTTTGTTAGAAATTATTCAACAAGCCCAACAATTGGGCTTCAAATTGATTTTAACAACTGATCATGGAACTATAAATGTGAAAAACCCGTCTAAAGTGGTTGGAGACAAAGACACGTCGTTGAATTTACGCTATAAAACAGGCAGAAGTTTAACCTATGAGGATAAAGACGTTTTGGTAGCCAAAGATCCAAAATCCATTCACTTACCGTCTATAACCATGAGCAGCTCCTTTATTTTTGCTAAAAACGATTTGTTTTTTGCGTACCCTAATAACTATAATCATTATGTTAGTTATTACAGAAACACGTATCAGCATGGTGGTGTATCATTAGAGGAAATGATCATTCCGTTTATCGTGTTAGACCCGAAATAAAATAATCCTTGAAATACATAAAAAACCGATGAAATACACTTTTTGTTAGTTTTTATGATATTTAATGCTTATAATTGTCCTTTAATTAACAATACTTTGATTTTAGAATACAGTTTAGAAAGCCTAGATACTGTGGCTCAAACAGTTTTAAATGCCCTCACCCACAAAGTTATTTTGTTTGATGGAGACATGGGAACTGGAAAAACAACTTTAATTAAAGCATTAGTAAAACAGTTAGGAAGTACTGACGATGTTAGTAGTCCTACGTTTTCGATAGTTAATAATTATGAAGCTTCGAATTCCGATATTTATCATTTTGATTTATACAGATTGAATTCCGTAGAAGAAGCGTATGACTTTGGAATAGAAGATTATTTAGAAAGCAATAACTGGTTATTTATTGAATGGCCACAAATTATTGAATCGCTTTTGCCAAAGGAACATCACATCATCTCATTAGAGCTGATTGGGACTAAAAAAAGACAATTAACATTAAAATAGGTACGTTTTTATAAGACTGACAAAATGACAAAATTACCAAACTGAAGCATTTTACGGGAAAACCGTAATCGAAATTTTAAAAAACGTTGATTTTAACATAAATTTAACATTTCGAGCTATTTTGATACATACTACTCATATACATTTGGATTATTAATTAATTAAATCCCTTATATTATGAGAACAAAAAAGTATTTATTAGCAATCGCAATTTTTGGTGGAATGTTGTTTACAGCGCAAGCTGCTAACATTATTGACTTAAATGACCAACAAACAACACAGGTTAAGAAAAAAGATATTAGAGTTCCTGTTAACGGATAACAATATGTCGTTAGAGGAAAATTATTTTAATTTTCCCTCTTGTTTTATTATTATAAAAGTGTTCCAAGTGAAAAGCCTGGGACACTTTTTGTTTATTGATCAAAGCAACTCCTAACACTAACCTTAATTAACTTACATGAGCAAAAAAAAATATAGATTAAAAAATCTAAAATCGCAGTTCAGATAAGAGTGTTATAATTGTAGGAAGTATTATTGCTACGTTTATTGCAACGTCTCCGTATTTATTCTATTTATATGAAAGTGTTCCAAACACAAAAGTATGGGAGACTTTTTTGTTTACTTATAATAGTGCTGGGTATGAAGATGCTAATGTCGTCATGTGGTTATTAACAGGTAAATTAATTCCACTTATATTTTTATTAATCTGGTTTTTAACTTGTCGTCATTGGTGGTATCATACTCTATTGGTACCAATCGCCATGTACGCATATCAAATAGTTGGGTTATTTAAAGAAGATTTAACCTATGTTGATGAACTCCAGCTAATTTATTTAGTTCCTGTCATGGCTATCATAGTGCCATCCATATATCTTATTCGTGCAAAAATGTTGGATAAGTTAAACACGGCTAATAAATCCTTACAAGAACTTGAAGATGAATTTATGTTAAAACCAACCTCGCTTTGGGGTAAGATTAAGCAGTATTTTTAAAAAACGCGTTATTCTTTTAAAAATTAATTCGTAATTTGAGGTATCCTTATTATGATATCCAATTATGTCCAAACCACTATCACCTTTTACCAAACAACAATTACTTCCACAAGAAGAAACTCTAGAAATTTACAAGAAAAAAGGTGAGTTATTTATTGGAATTCCCAAAGAAACCGCATTTCAAGAAAAACGCGTTTGCTTAACACCAGATGCTGTTTCTGCTTTAACCAGTAATGGACACCGTATTTTAATGGAATCTGGTGCTGGAAAAGGCGCTAATTTCAGTGACAAAGATTATAGCGAAGCTGGTGCGGAAATAACCAAAGACACGGCAAAAGTGTATGCTTGTCCCATGATTTTAAAGGTGGAACCTCCTACTCTAGATCAAATAAAGTTGATTAATCCACAGACCATACTTATTTCGGCTTTACAACTCAAAACACAACACAAAAAATATTTTGAAACGCTGGCTTCTAAACGGATTACAGCATTGGCATTCGAGTTTATACGTGATGAAGATGGCGCTTATCCTGCTGTACGTAGTTTAAGCGAAATTGCTGGAACAGCTTCTGTTTTAATTGCTTCTGAACTTTTAAGTAATGTAAATAATGGTAACGGTCTTTTATTTGGAAACATCAGTGGTGTACCTCCTATTGAAGTCGTTATTTTAGGTGCTGGAACGGTAGGCGAATTTGCCGCTAGAGGCGCTATTGGTCTTGGTGCTAACGTCAAGGTTTTTGATAATTCAATTACTAAATTGCGCTGTATTCAGTCTAATTTAGGTCGCACCATATTTACCTCAACATTACAACCTAAAAACTTATCCAAAGCATTAAAACGCTGCGATGTGGTTATTGGTGCTGTTCGTGGAAAAAATAGAGCACCTGTTATTGTTAGCGAGCCTATGGTGGCTAATATGAAAACCGGTTCGGTTATAATTGATGTGAGTATAGATATGGGTGGTTGTTTTGAAACCAGCGAAGTTACATCACACAAAACACCAACCTTTTTAAAACATGGTGTTACACACTATTGTGTACCCAATATTCCAGCTCGCTACTCGCGATCTGCCTCTATTTCAATTAGTAATATTTGCACGCCCTATTTATTGAAAATTGCCGAAGATGGTGGATTAGAAAATTCCTTGCGTTTTGACAAAGGTTTAAAAAATGGGTTGTATTTTTACCACGGCATTTTAACCAGCAAATTGGTTGGCGAATGGTTCGACTTAAAACATAGCGATGTTAATTTATTGATATTTTAGTCGATTTTATTTTTTCAATTCAAAATACAACACTGTGAAATTATTACATCGTATTGGGTATTACCTAGGCGGATTCTCTATTGGACTTATTATTTTAGCTTTCTTTTTAAATGGTAAAAACGTGTCTTGCGCGTATGGTCCGGAAGCTCGTGTTTTAAAAAATATTAATCTGAAAACTTTAAAAATTAGTTCAGATGCTGAAAAAGAGCTTCAAGCTAAAGCCATTGATAGCGCAACATTGAAACAGGTTATAAAAGATGGTAATATTCAGTTTTCTAAAAGTGAGACACGAAAAGAACCTTGTGGTATTTATTTTTTAGAAAGTAGAACAAATGATGTAGATGTGGATTTACGTATTGAGAACTGTGATAGCGTTGCTACAATTCTAGAAGTGATTTGGAAATAAAAAGCTACCCAAAAATTTCTT
>CBFHJN010000059.1:0-13495 GCA_965655805.1 Flavobacteriaceae bacterium | reverse complement strand
AATAGACGCTAAGTTAAATCCAAAACGACTGCGTAATCCAGGCACTAAACGCATGTGAATTACAAAAGCGTACACCATAATACTTATTAAAGCCCAAGTTTCTTTAGGGTCCCAGCCCCAATATCTACCCCAACTTTCATTAGCCCACATGCCTCCTAAAAAGTTACCAATAGTAAGCATAACTAAACCAACTGTCAATGCCATTTCATTAATAATGGTCAACTCTTTGATGTTAACTAGCATCTTAACCTTATTTTCCTTATTCGTGAAAATCATGAGCAATAATACGACTACACCCAATATGGCACCAAGTGTGAAAGGTCCATAACTAGCTACAATAACTGCCACGTGAATCATTAGCCAATAGCTATCTAAAACCGGTTGTAAATTAGCAATAGCTGGATCCATCCAGTTCCAATGCGCAATCATTAATATCATAGACGTTACAAATGCAGTTGCAGCAATAGTTAAATCACTACGTTTTCCAAAGGCCAATCCGAAAAACATGGTAGCCCATGCTACGTAAATCATAGATTCATAAGCATCACTCCAAGGTGCGTGACCTGAAATATACCATCGTGCAGCTAAACCAGCTGTATGTAATATAAATAACAACAGTATAATGACTTTAAAAACATTTACAGAAGTGTTAATAGCTTTAATATTTTCGTTGAAAATTTGAACAATTAAAACAATAAACATTAATGCTGCAGCATACATGTAAAGTTTGTAAAGGTTTTTAAAAACATCGTAATGATTGTATAAGATTTCAGTTTTTACCTTTTGATCTGATAACATAACATCACTACCATACTTTTTCTGCGTTTTCGTAAAGGATTCTAAAATCTCATCCACTTTAGTATAATCACCTGATTTTTTGGCCATATTTAATGTCATTAAATAAGCACTAAATCCATTATTTATAAAATTTCCGTAGAGTGAGTCTTGAATTTGTTCACGATAGCCATCTCGTCTAAATTCAACCGACGAAATCCATTTATTATTTTCATCATCGGGAATTGGAAAAATGCGTAAGGCATATCCATCAATGGTATTATATAATAAATTAACGCGCTGATCAGTTTCTTTAAACTCCTTTTGAAAACCATTTGGAATTTGGGCTTTGTAGGCTTCCTCTAAATATGGTGCCAACTTATAGTTCCCTTCAGGTGTAAAAAAATCAACCAAGGCGATGTATTCTTGATCCTTTGGAACACCAATTAAACTCCTTATAGAATCTCCTTTTCTGGCTTTCAAAAATATTATGGGCACATTATACCACAATAATGGACTTTCCTGAATAGATAAGAATACTTGATTGGCATCAAAGTCTTCATATGTATCGTGTTTGCTTAACTTCCGAAGCATTTCAGAAGCAAACGTATTAACAGGCATCATACGACCACCAATATCTTGAATGACTAAATGACCAAATTTATCAGCATGTTCTTTAGGTGTTATATTTGCCGCTAAAACAGAATCGATTTGCATTTTTGTGGGTCTACCACTATCATGATCATGTCCATCATTGGGAGCGTGATCTTGTGCAAAACCAGTTAGCGTAAAAGCTAAAACTAAAATACTTGCCACTTTTGTTTTTAGCCTATTTTTCTTTTTATTCTTGATGGCTGTTAATTTTCGTTCTAAATCGCCAAAACGTGTGTTTTTATCAAAAAGTATCGCCATTAATCCTAAATATAGTAACATGTAACCTATGTAAGTTACCCATGTTCCGAGCATATCATGATTGACTGATAGTTTTGTACCTAGTTCATCCGGATCAAATCCTGCTTGAAAAAAACGATAACCGCGATGATCCAAAATATTATTCATGAAAATACGATAATTAAAGTCGCCTTGTTCTTCATCTAAAATCGTCACTTCGCTCGCAAAAGCAGAATAACTTTTATCGGTTCCTGGATATTTATCCGCGATGAAATCGTTTAATTTAACACTAAATGGTAGCTCCAAAACTTTGGAGCCATATTTAACTGCAATATCTAAATCGCCAATTTTTACTTGTTCAAAAGGCTTACTAAAACCTTGACCACCCAACAATTTAACGCGTTTGGTTTCATCTCCTGAGGTCACTTTTAAAACCACACCATTTTCGTCACCACGCAGTAATTGCGATTTTTCCACAATGTCAAATTCACCCTTTATAACGGGTTTTGGAAATACCATTTGCATATTTCCTATAACGTAACGCGACCGTAAAATAAGTGGCTGAATACTATCTTTTACCAATTTTCCAGTTTCGCCTGTTGCCATGGTCATATACTCGCCTTCAAAAGGTGACTCAATGGTTAAATCACCATCCTTATAGGTTAGGTTTACGGCTCCTTTCTCTGGCTTGTTCAACGTGAAGATAACATTATGTAAGCTTTGGACTTCACCAACTTTTAAAAAGTGATTGTGTGGCGCGCCACCTCCAGCTTCAACTATTTTTAAATATTCGTCTCCTGTTTCATTTGGAACGACATCTAATTCAGCACCTCCAATATAATTTTCTAATTCAAATGTTACGTCTTGTCCATTATAATCCGTTTGGTAAGAGAAATCATTATCCAAACGTGGAGAAAAATCAACTTCTTCTTCAATAATTTTCCTTTGTGCCATACCATCTACCATGTAATCGCCATCAATATAAGCTGTGATATAGGTTTTCTGTGTCAGAAAGGAATTTTCGGTTTCGCCTTCACGAATAGCCATCATGCCTTCAAAACCAATATATCTGGTAATTCCAGCACCTAAAATGATTAATATGAACGATAAATGCAAAGTAAGTGTTGCCCACTGCTCTTTGCGCCACAAACGGTATTTTTTAATATTTCCTAGGAAGTTTATAACGAAAACCAACATGATGCCTTCAAACCACCACGTGTTATAAATGAGATTTCGCGTGTAAGGTGTTGGTGATGTGTCTTGCCCTGCATCCATAAATGTACCAATAGCCATAGCTGCGGCAAATGCAATAAATAATATAGACGTTAATCGGGTTGAAAATAGGACTTTTGCGAGTTTATTTAGCATAACTTGAGACTCAAAAATTGAATTGTGCAAATTTAAGGCTTTTGTTTTATTATTTATAGCAAATAATCCAAGAGTTTTGAAGATAATCTGTTAAAAAAAACAAAGAACACAACTTTAAATATTTTAAGAATTAGAAGGTCTTGCTTGAAAGATATTTAAATACATAAAACTACCCATTTTACGAGCGCGACGTTTGGCATTGTCTGCTACTTCGCCTTCAAAATGTTCATCAATTGTTTGAAACCATAAATTTAACCAAGCACCAAAATGATGTTCAGTAATTGTATGATTATTTTCTTTATCCACTTGAACATGGACTTCCAGCGGATTTCCGTAATATTTTTTTTCCAATTTCTTGGTCATAAATAAGCTCGTTTCCCAAAAGGTAGTCAAACGTTCAATATGTGCTTCCCAATCCGTAATAACGCGATTAAAAAAAGGGCCTAAAAAATCGTCAGCACGCACTTTCTCGTAAAACGAAGAAACTAAAAGAAAAACATCATCTCGGGTTTCAATATTTTTTTTATCCATATGCTTACAAAGATATGAATGTTGTTTTTATTTCATGCAAGACTTCGCTATTTTAGCCTTATGATTACAGTTAGTATTTTAGGCGCAGGAAATGTTGCTACACATTTATATAAGGCATTTAGCCAGTCTCAAACCATTTCGGTAGTGCAGTGGTATAATCGGGATATTAGAAAACTCGCCATGTTCCAAAGTGATGTGGAAGCCATAGATGATTTATCGCTATTAAAACCAGCTGATATTTATATTATTGCAGTTAGCGATGATGCTATTTCAGAATTATCAGAACAACTGCCTTTTGAAAATCGGTTTGTGGTTCATACATCGGGAAGCGTTAGTTTATATGATATAGATAAAAAAAACCTACGCGGTGTGTTTTATCCGTTGCAAACATTTTCAAAAGATGTCCCTGTTGTTATGGAAACCGTGCCTATTTGTATTGAAACGATTGGAAAAAAAGATGCGCCACTTCTGAAGCAATTAGGCGAAAACATGGGTTGTAAAACACATAAAATTAATAGCGAACAACGTCGTGCCTTGCATTTAGCAGCGGTTTTTGTTAATAATTTCACCAACCAATTATATCGAATAGCTCATGAAATAACAGAATCTGAAGGTGTGGAATTTGATATTTTAAAACCACTTATTTTAGAAACAGCTAATAAGGTTCAAAGTATTTCGCCTTATTTAGCACAAACAGGTCCAGCAAAACGCAATGATAAAAAAACAATTAAGAAGCATTTAAAATTGCTTAAAAATGAGCAACACGAAGCCATTTATAAATTACTAACAGCTTCGATAAAAAAAACACAAGGTGTTAGCAACCGCAAATTATCAGAAAAGTAAAAACAGTAAGAAAACTATTGTATTGAAAAACAATAAAGCATCATAATTATTTTACTGAATTGCCAGATTAACCCAATAACGCAATAAAAAATATATTAAAAAATAACACAGCAAAAAATGGAAACTAAAAGCTACAAGGAATATTTAAATGACATTACTACCTTTATTTTTGACGTGGATGGTGTTTTAACGGACGGAACTATTTCTGTGTTAACGTCTGGCGAAATGTTACGAACTATGAACATTAAAGATGGTTATGCTTTAAAAACTGCCGTTAATAAAGGTTACAATATTTGTATTATTTCTGGAGGTTCTAATGAAGGTGTACGTATCAGACTTCAGGGTTTAGGCATAAAGGATATATTTTTAGGATCGCATAATAAAATTGAACAATTAAACAGTTATTTAGCACAGAATAATACCAAACTGGAAAACGTATTATATATGGGTGATGACATTCCAGATTTTCCGGTTATGAAACTGGTTGGATTACCGTGTTGTCCACAAGACGCTGTTCCAGAAATTAAAGTGATATCAAAATATATTTCGCATAAAAACGGTGGGCAAGGCGCTGTTCGTGACGTCATTGAGCAAGTTTTAAAAGTTCAAGACAATTGGCAAGGTAACTTTGATGCCAAATATGATTAAACCCGTATTTATGTTAAGCTTTCTGTTTTAAACGAAACCCAATTAATCAACCTCTCATAACATCCTTTCTATCCACATGCAAAGCATATTTACATTAATTCGTTGGAAAAACCTACTCATGATTGCTTTGGTGCAATTACTTATAAAATATGCCCTGCTAGAACCTTTTGGCGTAACTATCACCTTAAACGGATTTGGATTTAGCTTACTTATTTTATCAACACTCTGTATAGCAGCAGCTGGCAATATCATTAATGACATTTACGACCAAGATACCGATGCTGTAAATAAAACGAACAAACAGATAGTTGGTAAAGCTATCTCCGAAAAAACAGCATACAGCCTATTTATAGGTTTTAATGTAGTAGGTGTATTGATTGGATTTTACTTATCGCATTTGGTTGGTCGTACTGGGTTTTTTGCACTTTTTGTTATTGTTTCTGGACTTCTTTACATTTATGCTTCCTACTTAAAACAAATGCTTTTAATAGGAAATATCGTTATTTCGGTTTTGGTTGCTTTAAGCATTATTATTGTCGGTTTATTCGAATTATTACCGGCTATAACCGTGCAAAATCAAGAAACACAACTCACCTATTTTAAAATAATTTTCGATTATGCCCTATTTGCCTTCATTATAAATTTTGTTAGAGAATTAGTAAAAGATATTGAAGATATTGATGGCGACTACAAAGCTGGTATGAACACATTGCCTATTGCAATTGGTCGTACACGTGCAACTCACATTACTTTGGCGCTTTCCTTTATTCCATTGGGTGCCGTTATTTTTTATGTGGTAACCTATATGTACCACAACCTATGGATTGTTGCTTATTTTTTAGTGTTTGTTATAGCACCTTTAATTTATGTTATTATCCGCTTGTTTCAAGCCAAATTGAAATCCGATTACCATTTTATCAGTAACTTACTAAAACTTATCATGCTGTTTGGCATGTTATCTTTGCTGATTTATAAATTTATTTTAATTTCATAATGTTAAACGAACAATTAAAAAATTTTCGACTCATTTTAGCTTCTGGCTCTCCAAGAAGACAGCAATTTTTCAAAGAATTAGGACTCGATTTTGAGGTGATTTTAAAACCCATTAAAGAAGAATTTCCAGAACGTTTAACCCATTTTGAAATCAGTGATTATTTAGCCCAATTAAAAGCGTTACCGTTTAAAGACGAATTGAAACCAAACGATATTCTGATTACTAGTGATACTATAGTTTGGCACAACAAAAAAGCTCTAGGCAAACCTAAAAATGAGGAAGATGCCTTTAATATGATTAAATCCATGAGTAATACTACTCATGAGGTTATTACTTCGGTTTGCTTTACCACAACTAAAAAAGAAAAAACGGTAAATGCCGTAACGAAAGTTACCTTCAAAGCTTTATCGGATGAGGAAATCAGGTACTATATAGACACCTGCAAACCTTTTGATAAGGCTGGCGCTTATGGTATTCAAGAATGGATTGGACAAATAGGGATTACTAAAATTGAAGGTTCGTATTTTAATGTTGTAGGACTGCCAACACATTTGGTTTATCAAACCTTACAACAATTTATTTCTTCTTAAATATCGTATAATTCGCACTCAATTCTGCTGTTTCTACATTATCTTTGTGTACTTAAAACAGTAAATTCTATGCAGTTTTTTAAAACCTATGACTTCGAAATATTAGCCAGTATCGTTTTATTGGTTATCCTTTTTATTATCCGATATATTGTAAAAACGCTAATAAAAAAAATTGGACATAAAGCAGGTATTAATGATGCACGAATACAGTTAATTTCGCGTTATGCTACAGCAACACTCATTCTGATTTGGCTATTAATTGAAACCATTATTTTTGGTGCTAAATTTGAAGAAATTGCGGTTGTTTTCTCCTCTGTTTTTGCTGTAATAGGAATTGCGCTTTTTGCCATATGGTCCATATTAAGCAATATTACATCTGGAATCATCATGTTTTTTAATTTTCCCTATAAAGTGGGTGATAAAATCATGATTCATGATAAAGATTTTCCAATTGAAGCCATTATTGAGGACATTGCTGCTTTTCAATTACATTTACGATTAGATAATGGTGATTTGGTAACCTATCCAAATAATTTAATTCTACAAAAACCTGTAACCTTACTAAAAAAGGATGCCATAGATTTTCCTCAAGACGATGGAACAGATGCCTTATAATGGTTTCAAATAATTGTTGTAAATTTCAACATTATGGCAAAAAAAAGAACATCAAAATATAAAAAGCACGTTGGCAAATCACCAGGTGCTTTAGTCTATACAGGTGAAAAAAACGCACAAAAACTCTTTATAGAATCGTTTGACTACAACACTTCCTTTATTAACGAACAAGAGCTTCAACATGTTGACGATGCTTTTAGTTTTAAACACACAGGTTCCATTACGTGGATAAACATTAATGGCTTAAACCACATTAACGAAATTGAAAAAATTGGCGCTCATTACAATTTACATCCGCTTGTTTTAGAGGATATCGTAAACACATCACAACGTCCAAAAATTGACGAATACGAAGATTATATTTTTGTTTCTTTAAAAATGCTCTACTATGATGCTGATGAAAATATAACCATTGAACAAGTCAGTTTTGTACTCGGCAAAAATTATGTACTCACTTTTCAAGAATCTGAAGGTGATGTATTTGATACCGTTCGCGAACGCCTTCGATCTGGCAAAGGCCGCATTCGCACACTGGGTTCCGACTATTTACTATACGCCTTAATGGATGCTGTGGTAGATCATTATTATATTGTTGTTGAAACTATGGGTAACAAAGTAGAAGATTTAGAAGACCTCTTGTTTAGTGGTTACGTTAAAGAAGATTTAAGTCAGCAAGTTTTAGGCCTTAAAAAAGAACTTTTAAAAGTACGTCGTGCTATTTTTCCGTTACGCGAAATAATTAGTCGCATTGAGAAAAGTGATAGCGATTTAATACTTAAAAAAAATCTGCAGTTTTATAATGATGTTTACGATCATATCATTCAATTATCTGATAGTATTGATATTTTCCGCGAAATGATATGGAGTTTAATGGATATGTACATGACAACCATTAGCAATAAGATGAACGAAGTGATGAAAGTATTGACCATTATGGCTACCATTTTCATTCCATTAACATTTATAGCTGGTATTTACGGAATGAATTTCGATAATATGCCAGAATTGCACTATAAATATAGCTACCCGATTCTTTGGGGTTTTATGATCCTTATTTTTATTGGGATGCTGTATTATTTTAAACGAAAGAAGTGGTTGTAATTCGCAATTCGTTAAAAAACCATTAAATCAAACCATCATAGCAACTGACTTTATTATATTTGGTCTTTTAGCCAAAATATATGATGACGAAATATTTACGCCTACTCTTTTTACTAGCTTTAAGTATAACAAGTTCTTTCGCACAACAGCCCAAAAAACCAAATAGTTCCGAGATTTACGAGTCCATTAAAAAACTTAATTTTTTAGGATCGGTTTTATATGTGGCAGCACATCCCGATGATGAAAACACACGCCTTATATCCTATATGGCAAACGAAGTCAAAGCCCGAACTGCCTATTTATCCTTAACCCGTGGTGATGGTGGTCAAAACCTAATTGGACCTGAAATCCGTGAGTTGTTAGGCGTTATTAGAACCCAAGAACTCCTTACAGCTAGAGCCATTGATGGTGGTGAACAACTTTTTACACGTGCAAACGATTTTGGCTATTCCAAACATCCAGATGAAACTTTGGCCATTTGGAATAAAGAAGCTGTTTTATCCGATGTTGTTTTAGCTATTCGTCAATTCCAACCCGATATTATTATTAATCGTTTTGACCATAGAAGTCCAGGAAGCACGCATGGACATCATACGAGTTCGGCAATGTTAAGTTTGGAAGCTTTTGAGTTAGCTGGAAATTCATCAGTTTATCCCAATCAATTAAAATCAACTGAAACATGGCAACCGCAACGTATATTCTTTAACACATCATGGTGGTTTTATGGCAGTCAAGAAAAGTTTGAAAAAGCCGATAAAAGTAACTTAATAGGCTTGGATACCGGAATTTATTTCCCATCTAGCGGCTTAAGTAATCCTGAAATTGCTGCGTTGAGTAGAAGTCAACACAAATCTCAAGGTTTTGGTAATACAGGAACACGTGGTAGCGAAATGGAATATATTGAATTGATTAAAGGCACCATGCCAACCAATCAAACCAATTTATTTGAAGGTATTGATACCAGCTGGAATCGCACTAAAGGTGGTTCTGCTATCGGTTCTATACTAAAAGATGTGGAAGCAAATTACGACTTTAAAAATCCATCTGCTTCCCTTCCGAAGTTAGTTGAAGCCTATTTAGCTATTCAGAATTTAAAAGATTCGCATTGGAAAATCATTAAAACCAAAGAAATAAAAGATATTATTGCTGCGTGTGCTGGATTATATTTGGAAGCGGCTGCTGAAACAAATCAGGCTACTTCAGGCGAAACCATTAATTTGAATTTGGAAGCTATTAATAGAAGTGCCTCACCGATGACTTTGGTATCATTTACCAATCCAAATGGTCTTCATGTAAATAAAGGAATCTCTTTAATGGAAAACGAATCTATACATATTAAGGAACGTTTTAATATTCCAAATAACGAGTTAACACCTATAACAACGCCTTATTGGTTAACAGAAACGGGAACTTTAGGCATGTATAAAGTAACGAATCCAGATGTAATTGGGAAACCAGAAACACCTGAATATTTTAACGTGACGTTTAACATTAATATTGAAGGTACAACCATTCCATTCAAAAAACCTGTGGTTTATAAAACCAATGATCCTGTTAAAGGCGAAGTTTATAAACCGTTTGAAATAATTCCTGAAGCTTCAGCTAGAATTGCTGAAAAAGTTATCATTTTCGAAAATGAATCTATTAAAGACATTCCGGTAAGCATTAAAGCTGGACATAATAACCTAGAAGGAACGGTTAGTTTATCAATTCCGGATGGCTGGAGCGTTTCACCTGAAAATCATACCATCCACATTTTAAATAAAGGCGAAGAACAAACGGTTCTGTTTTCGGTTACACCACCAAAAAATCAAAGTGAAGGTTTTATTAAGCCTATCATTTCAGTGAATGGCAACACCTACTCCAACGAATTGATAGAAATTGATTACGATCATATTCCGTATCAAACAGTTTTATTACCAAGTGAAAGTAAAGTAGTCCGATTAGACATCAAAAAGAAAGGTGAAAACATAGCCTATATTGCTGGTGCTGGTGATGTAGTTCCAGAAAGTCTACAACAAATTGGCTACAATGTAACGACATTAGAACCAGAAGCTATAACTCCTGAAAATTTAAGTGGATTTGATGCGGTTGTGATTGGAATTCGTGCTTATAACACAGTAGAAACTTTAAAATTCAAACAAACTATTTTATTCGATTTCGTTAAAAACGGTGGAAATATGGTGGTTCAATACAACACGAGTCGTGGTTTGGTAACCGATGAATTAGCACCTTATAAATTAGAATTATCTCAAGATCGTGTTACCGATGAATTTGCCGAAGTAAAATTTCTAGCCATAGATCACCCAGTTTTAAATATACCGAATAAAATAACCCAAACGGATTTTGAAAACTGGACGCAAGAACGCGGTTTATATTTTCCAGACACATGGAGCAAGGACTTTACGCCTATTCTGTCTATGAACGACAAAGGCGAATCTGCCAAAAAAGGAAGTTTACTCGTCGCTAAATATGGCAAGGGCTATTATGTGTATACAGGATTGAGTTTCTTTAGGGAATTTCCTGCTGGTGTTTCTGGAGCGTATCGCTTATTTGCAAATATCCTATCTTTAGGGAAATAACATAAAAAATAAAAATTATGAATCACGATAAATACAAATGGGAAAAAATGTATACAATTTTACTCGTGGCTAATGCTATTTATATAATCGCGTTTTATTTCATCATGAAAGCCTTTTAATTATGCAAACTTTAGATTGGATTGTTTTATCCATTACACTATTTACCATTGTTGCTTACGGAACGTACCAAACACGTGGCAGTAAAAATGTTCAGGATTATTTAAAAGGTGGTAACACCTCAAAATGGTGGACCATCGGATTATCTGTAATGGCAACCCAAGCTAGTGCTATCACGTTTTTATCCACGCCTGGACAGGCTTTTAATGACGGAATGGGTTTTGTGCAATTCTATTTTGGTTTGCCAATTGCCATGATTGTCATCTGCATGGTTTTTATTCCTTTGTATCACCGATTAAAAGTTTACACGGCTTATGAATTTCTTGAAAATCGCTTCGATTTAAAAACCCGAACTTTAACAGCTATTCTTTTTCTTATTCAACGTGGTTTAGCTGCTGGAATTACCATTTTCGCTCCTGCTATTATATTGTCTGTTGTTTTAGGTTGGAACTTATTATTACTCAATATCATCATTGGAATTCTGGTTATTATTTACACGGTTTCCGGCGGAACCAAAGCGGTAAATGTCACGCAAAAACATCAAATGGTGGTTATTTTCACTGGTATGATTGTTGCCTTCATTCTTATTGTGAATAAATTACCAGAAAATATCACCTTTAGCAACGCTTTAGATATTGCAGGTGCCAGTGGAAAAATGGAAATTTTAGATTTTTCATTCGATTTAAATAACCGTTACACATTTTGGACAGGTATTATTGGAGGAACCTTTTTGATGCTCTCGTATTTCGGAACAGACCAGAGTCAAGTGCAACGCTATTTATCAGGGAAATCCGTTCGGGAAATGCAATTAGGACTGATGTTTAACGGACTTTTTAAAATACCCATGCAATTCTTTATTCTGTTAGTTGGCGTCATGGTATTTGTTTTTTATCAATTTAATAAAGCACCTGTTAACTTTAATCCCGTAGCTACCGAAGTGGTTTTAGATACTGAATATGCAGATGAATACAAACAGCTGCAAGCCAAACAAGATGCTATTTACGATACCAAACAACTTTTAATTGCAGACTTTATCAGCAATAACACCGAAGCTTCTATTGCAGGTGTGGCAGAAGCAAACTCCCAAAACGACAGCATTCGTGCTCGTGCACGCCAGTTAATTGATAAGGCTGGTGAAGCCAAAAATATAAAAGTAGAAAGTAATGATAAAGATTATGTATTTATCAACTTTATTCTAAACAATTTACCACGTGGTTTAATTGGTTTATTATTAGCGGTTATTTTAAGTGCTGCCATGTCTAGCACAGCTAGTGAATTAAACGCTTTAGCTTCCACAACAACCATTGATTTATACAAACGTAATTCACGTGAACAAACCGATGGTGAAATGGTAAAAGCATCCCGTTGGTTTACATTAGGCTGGGGAATTATGGCAATTCTAGTGGCTTGCGTAGCTAATTTAGCAGAAAACCTAATTCAGTTAGTAAACATAATTGGATCCATATTCTACGGCAATGTATTGGGTATTTTCCTGTTAGCCTTTTTCGTGAAAATGGTTGAAGGTCGAGCCGTTTTTATTGCAGCTATTATAACCCAAATTCTCGTAATAACATTATTCTTATTGAATGAGTTTGAATACATCAATTTACCATTCTTATGGTTGAATTTTGTTGGCTGTGCTATTGTAATGGGAATCGCTATTTTGATTCAATTCTTAAGCAAGAAGCCAATTTAAATATTAATTCATAGCTTATTTAATATTTCTTTATTATCCAACTGTCTAATTCATATAACTTTTTGTCGTATTTAGTTGTCTAAATGTAAAGTTTAATTTACATTTATTAAATCAATTTTAAAATGGATAGTTATGATTACAAATTTTTTACTCCCTCACAAATACAAAGTATTTGGTTGGGTGCTTCTTATTTTGGGTTTAGTTTCAGGCATCTTTTTATACGCCACAGATTTGGAACCTGATATGCTTAAGGTTCCAGTTTTAAGTATTTACAATCATGATGGACTCTTCTCTGGCACAGATGAAGGTTGGTTTAGGCTTATTGAAAATGGCATTTTTGATGAACTTTCTGCTCTTGCTCTAATTATAGGAGGCTTGATAGTAGGTTTCACCAAGGAAAAAGTTGAAGATGAATTTATTTACAAACTTCGAACCGAATCATTGGTATGGGCTATAATTGTAAATTACACGATATTATTGCTAGCTGTGATTTTCGCATATGACATGCTATTTTTTAATGTGATGATTTTTAATATGTTTACACCACTATTCTTCTTTATTATTCGCTTTAATTTCTTAAAATTAAAATCCACAACTCATGACGAATAGTTTAAAAATAGAACGTGCCAGACATAATATGACTCAAGCGGATTTAGCTGAAACAATAGGCGTTTCTAGGCAATCCATTAACGCGATAGAAAAAAACAAGTTTGTTCCGTCAACTGTACTAGCGTTAAAGCTAGCC
>CBFHJN010000058.1:1287-13534 GCA_965655805.1 Flavobacteriaceae bacterium | reverse complement strand
TAGCAATTGCAATTGAAAGAATTATCTTTTTAAACCTGTCTTCAACAAATACTAAAAAATTAACACAGGACGTAGAAGATGCATTACAATCAGGTGGTGTTGAAGCTGCAAAAGAAGTTTGTAGAAATACAAAAGGGCCTGTTGCCTCTATTTTCTACCAAGGATTAGATAGAACTGACGAAGGTTTAGAAGCTGCTGAAAAAGCTGTTATTGCTTATGGTGGTGTTCAAATGGGACAATTAGAAAAAAATGTATCTTGGATTTCATTATTTATTGCATTGGCTCCTATGTTAGGATTCATGGGTACAGTAATTGGTATGATTCAAGCTTTTGATAAAATTCAAGCTGCAGGAGATATGCAACCATCATTAGTTGCTGGTGGTATTAAAGTAGCACTTTTAACAACCGTATTTGGTTTAATTGTTGCAATTATTCTTCAAATCTTTTACAATTACATCATCGCTAAAATTGACAGCATTGTTAATGATATGGAAGATGCATCCATTACACTTATGGATTTATTGATTAGACACAAGAAGTAATAATTAACAGCAATAATTTTTTAAATTATGAATTTACACAAATTTTTAAAAATCTTGGCAGGACTCCTAGGGCTTCTAGGTATTGTATTCCTGGTAAGAATAATATCTGAAGGTGATGAAGCGATAAAATCTGCTGCATTAAATGGCGATACTGCCATTGTAGATCCTTTGGCATATGTAGCTTATGCTATTATGGCAATAACGATTCTATTTGTAGTGTTTTTTGTTTTAAAAAACCTATTTACCAATACAGCAACCCTTAAAAACACCTTAATTAGTGTAGGTGTTTTTGCAGCCGTTTTAGTTGTTGCTTATGTGGTTTCTGGTGGTGATTCAACACCTTATTTTTATAATGGTGTAGAAGCAACATCTGGCGAATCGCAAATGGTTGGCGCTGGTTTAATAGCGTTTTATATCCTAATAGCAGCAGCTGCGATAATTATGTTATTATCTGGCGTTAAAAAACTAACCAATAAATAATTATGGCAAAAAGAGCAGCACCAGAAGTAAATGCAGGCTCCATGGCCGACATTGCTTTCTTACTATTAATTTTCTTCCTGGTAACAACTACCATCGAGATAGACTCTGGTCTTAACCGTAAGTTGCCACCAATTGAAGAAACGGAACCACCTATTATTAAAGAAAGAAATATTTTTCAACTAACCGTTAATGCTAACAACGAATTGTTTTTAAAAGCAGCGGGAAGTGAAGGAGATTTAATTAAGCTGAAAGATTTACGTAAAGCCGCTGTTGCCTTTTTAGATAATGGTGGAGGTACAGGCGAAGACGCTTGTAAAGCCTGTAAAGGAAAACGTAATCCGGAATCTTCTGATAATTTTGATAAAGCCATTATTTCTTTGCAAAATGATAGAGGTACTGATTATGAAACCTATATAGCCGTTCAGAATGAGATTATTGCAGCCTATAATGTGCTACGTAATCGTGAATTTGAACTAAAATATCCAAATTTAGGCGTGAATTTTGTAGAAGCAGATAAAGAATACAACGATGCTAGAACATCGGCTTCTAGAAAAGCACAATTAAAAGATAAGATTGAAGACATCAAACTTTTAATTCCGCAGAAATTTTCGGAAGCAGAACCAAAAAAAATCTAATTAGATAAACCATAACATTTATGTCTAAATTTAAAAAGAAAAAAGATGGAGGTGTACCAGCCATATCTACAGCATCCTTACCTGATATTGTATTTATGTTGTTATTCTTCTTTATGGTTGCTACAGTTATGCGTCAGAATACCTTAAAAATTCAAAATACGTTACCGGCAGCTGATCAAGTTGAAAAGCTAGCGAAGCGTAATTTATTGATGTATATTTATGCAGGAAAACCAAGTAGTGCCTACAAGCAATTTGGTTCTGAAGCACGTATTCAGTTAAATGACAAGTTTGCTGATGTGTCTGAAATTCCAGCTTTTATTGCAGCTGAACGCGATAGTAAACGTGAAGAAGAAGTGCCTTTTTTGACAACTGTTTTAAGTGTTGATAAAGATACTAACATGGGACTTGTTTCAGATGTTAAGCAGAAATTACGTGAAGTAAATGCGCTTAAAATTAATTACAAAACGCGTAAAGGAAATCTCCTTGACGCACAATAATATTTTACTCTTAATTTTATAATGAAAGGCGTTTTGAGAAATCTAAACGCCTTTTTTTTGGAACTTTGATGCCATTCTATATTTTAGCTATTCATGAAAAAAATCCTACTCTTTTCTGTTTTTATGGCAGTACTTCAAGGGGTTTCTGCACAAGTTGAAGAACCTCAAGATTCCATAGCGAATGAAGTAGATAATAAATATCGCGAAGATCAGTTTTATGCAGCTGTCACTTACAATTTATTAGGAAACAAACCAGATGGTGTGTCACAAAGCGGATTTTCCAGTGGATTTCATCTGGGCTTTATTCGGGATTTTCCTATTAATAAACGTCGGAATATAGCATTAGGTGTTGGTTTAGGCTTATCAGTAAATTCTTTTAATCATAATTTTTTAATCACAAAGGATGCTACTGGTAATTTAGATTATTTGGTGTTGGATAAAAGTCATATTAATTATAGTAAAAATAAGTTCACGACTTATATGGTAGAAATGCCTTTGCAATTCCGCTGGCGAACATCTACTGCCGAAGAATATAAATTCTGGCGCATTTACACAGGTATTAACCTTGGATATGTCTTGTATAACTCTTCCAAGTTTAGAGGTGATTTAGGTACCATTAAAAATAGTAGGATAGACTCCTTTAATAACCTTCAGTACGGACTAACTATGAGCGTAGGCTATAATACTTGGAATATTTATGTTTATTATGGTTTGAATCCTATTTTTAATAATGCAACGGTTAATAACCAGTCGGTTGATATGAATGCCCTTAAAGTAGGATTGATATTCTATATTCTTTAAATAGATTATCAGATTATTTCTGATTACCAATATGGTCTAGTGCCTAAACGCTCTATTCTAGCATCTTTTTTTTTACAGCCAATAATTTACTAAAATCAACTGTGGAATAAGTCCAATAAAACATCCTATTATTAATTCTGGATAGGTATGTGCTTTTAAGTGTAATCTGGAGGTTGCAATAGCACCAATCAATATTGCCATTAATGCCAATGTACCATTTATATTTATGCTGAAGTGGATGCTTATTGCCAAGAAAAACATAAAGACACCAGAAACAGCCATCATATGAATGCTGGCTTTAAATTTTAAGATGGCGAGTATTAAGCAACTAATTGTAGAGATTAAAATACCAACAAAAAAGAAATATAACTCAATAATTTCATTACTTGGTAGCACTCTAATAATGATTAGTAAGGTGATTATGGCATTCAGAATAAGCGGAAAAATACGCTCTTTGGTTGATTGTAAATAAATGGAGTCCGTTCTTCCTAAAGATTTTAACAGATAATAGAGTAAAATTGGGAGCAGAATGGTAAGTATAAACAAGGACACCACTTTGGCTTGCATCAATTCCATGGGTAAATACCTCGGTGATTTTGAAAAATAGAAAATCACAGCCAAAAGCGGCATCACCACAGGATGAAAAACAAACGAAATACTTCTTAAAATAAAATTCATTAGATTTTCTTTCGTAAACGTGCCACAGGAATATCCAATTGTTCACGGTATTTAGCAACGGTTCGTCTGGCAATGGGATAGCCTTTTTCTTTAAGTATTTTGGCTAACGCGTCATCTGTCATGGGTTTGCGTTTGTTTTCTTCCTCTATAACGGTTTCTAATATTTTTTTAATTTCACGAGTAGAAACTTCTTCACCTTGATCATTTGTCATTGATTCTGAGAAGAATTCTTTTATTAACTTCGTGCCATAAGGAGTATCAACATATTTACTGTTGGCAACACGGGAAACGGTTGATACATCCATTTCTATTTCGTCCGCTATATCTTTCAGAATCATGGGTCTTAATTTGCGCTCATCGCCTGTTAAGAAGTATTCTTTTTGATAATGCATAATAGAACTCATCGTCACGAACAAAGTCTGCTGACGTTGCCTTATGGCTTCAATAAACCATTTGGCAGCATCCAGTTTTTGTTTGATAAACTGAACGGCATCTTTTTGAGATTTCGATTTCTCTTTACTTTCCTTATAGCCTTGCATCATGTTGCTATACTCGCGTGATACGTGAAGCTCGGGAGCATTTCTACCATTTAAGGTTAGTTCTAATTCGCCATCTACAATGCGAATCGCAAAGTCCGGAACCACATGTTCCACAATACGGTTATTTCCTGCATAAGAACCACCTGGTTTCGGATTTAAATGCTCAATAACATGAATGGCATCTTTAAGCTGGATTTCGGTGATATCAAACTTCTGAATGAGCTTCTTATAATGCTTTTTGGTAAACTGTTCAAAGGCATTGTCAATAATATCAATAGCCAATTCCACATCTGGATTCTTTTGTTTTCTATGCAATTGAATACTTAAACATTCTTGAAGATTTCTTGCGCCAACTCCAGCAGGATCCAACTGATGAACAATTTTTAAGACACTTTCTATTTTTTCTTCAGTGGTATAAATATTTTGTGTGAATGCTAAATCGTCCATAATATCAACTAAATCGCGACGAATATAACCGCTTTCATCCACGCTTCCGACTAAAAATTCGGCTATTTCACGCTCCTCATCATTTAAACGAAAGGTGTTTAATTGGTTTTTTAAATGCTGCGTAAAAGATGTTCCTGCTGCATATGGCATGGTTTTATCTTCATCATCTGCGCTGTAATTATTGGTTTGGGTACGATAATCTGGAACTTCATCATCACTTAAGTATTCATCAATATTAATATCTTCAGACTCAATTTTTTCGTTGTCATCATACTCATCTTGACTGTTATCAAAATCATCATCGTATTCATCTTGTAACGATTCTTTACCAGTTTCAAGTGCAGGATTTTCCTCCAATTCTTGTTTTAAGCGTTGCTCAAAAGCTTGTGTCGGCAACTGAATCAATTTCATTAACTGAATCTGCTGTGGCGATAGCTTTTGCGATAATTTAAATTGTAAAAATTGTTTGAGCATGCTTATATTTGGGTTTGTATAAAAATAAAAAAAACAATCTACATTATTGATTAACGTAGATTGTTTTATGAAATTATTTTACTGAACTGAATGTTATATTTTATTTAAAACTCCGCATTTTGTGGTGTTCTTGGAAATGGAATTACGTCGCGAATGTTACCCATTCCGGTTGCAAACATGACTAAACGCTCAAAACCTAAACCAAAACCTGAATGTACAGCAGTTCCATATTTACGCAAATCTAAATACCACCATAATTCTTCCTCATCAATATCTAAAGCTTTCATTTTGTCTTTTAAAACATCTAAACGCTCTTCCCGTTGTGAACCCCCAACCATTTCACCAATTCCAGGAAACAAGATGTCCATAGCGCGAACGGTTTTCCCGTCTTCATTTAATCGCATATAGAAGGCTTTAATATTTGCTGGATAATCAAACAGAATCACAGGACATTTAAAGTGTTTTTCCACTAAAAAACGTTCGTGCTCACTTTGTAAATCGGCTCCCCATTCTTCAATAATATAGTTGAATTTCTTTTTCTTATTCGGTTTAGAATTCTTTAAAATATCAATAGCTTCGGTATAGCTTACACGTTTAAAATTATTATCAACTACAAATTTTATTTTCTCAATCAACGACATTTCTGAACGTTCAGCTTGTGGTTTTGTTTTTTCGTCGTCCAATAAACGTTGTTCCAGAAACTCTAAATCTTCTCTGTTATGCTCTAAAATATAACCCAAAACAGATTTCATAAAATCTTCAGCTAAATCCATATTACCAGCCAAATCCATAAAAGCCACTTCTGGTTCAATCATCCAGAATTCAGCTAAATGCCGAGATGTATTAGAGTTTTCCGCTCTAAATGTAGGTCCAAATGTGTACACTTTTCCTAAAGACATCGCATAGGTTTCAGCCTCTAATTGTCCGGAAACCGTTAAATTGGTTTCTTTTCCGAAGAAATCTTTGGAGTAATCTACTTTGCCATCTTCCGTTACCGGTGGATTTTTAGGGTCTAAACTAGAAACACGAAACATTTCACCTGCACCTTCCGCATCACTACCTGTTATAATTGGTGTGTGCATATAGTAAAAGCCATTTTCATTAAAATACTTATGAATGGCGAATGATAACGACGAACGTAAACGCATAACTGCACTAAATGTGTTTGTTCTAGTCCGTAAATGTGCGTTTTCTCTTAAAAACTCGAAAGAGTGTTTTTTCGGTTGAATAGGGTACGTTTCCGGATCCGAATCGCCCAAAATTTCAATGGTTTTCACTTGAATTTCTAAACTTTGACCTTGCCCTTGACTTTCGGTTAATTCGCCCACAATGAAAACTGCTGCACCAGTTGTAATGCGCTTTAAAATAGCTTCATCGGTTTCTTCAAAGTTAACAACACATTGAATGTTATTTAAAGTTGAGCCATCATTTAAGGCTATAAAACGCTTGGAACGAAAACTTCTTACCCATCCTTTAATGGTGACTTCTTGAAGGGTAGTTCCTTTTTTTAATAATTCAGCAACAGTATGCATTTTCATTGTTATAAAAAATTAGGGTGTGCAAATATAATAGTTTCGTGAGTCAAAAATCAACTGAAATTTTCAAAAATAATCCGTTTATTTCAAATCATGTTCGGCTATTTCATCAGATTCATCATCATCATCATCATCTTCTGGAATAATATTGATACTTGGTTCTTTAAAAACTTCTTTGTTGGCAATACTGCGTTCCAATGATAATAATAGGGAAGGCAATAAGAGCAAGTTGGATAGCATGGCAAATAATAAAGTGGCAGAAACTAAAGCACCCAAAGCTACTGTGCCTCCAAAGCTAGAAATGGTAAATACTGAAAACCCGAAAAATAAGACGATGGATGTATAAAACATACTCACACCTGTTTCACGCAATGCACCGTAAACGGACTTTTTAATTTTCCAATGATTGGCCTGAAGTTCTTGTCTGTATTTTGCTAAAAAATGAATGGTATCATCTACCGAAATACCAAAGGCAATACTAAACACTAATATGGTTGATGGTTTTATGGGAACGCCTAAATAACCCATTAATCCTGCAGTGATAACTAATGGCAATAGGTTAGGGATTAAGGAAACCACAATCATTTTAAACGATCGGAACATATAAGCCATAAATAATGAGATAAGGAAAATGGCTAATGATAAAGAAATGGCTAAATTTTTGACCAAATATTTTGTTCCTTTTTGGAAAACAAGTGCTTTGCCAGTAATGGTTACGTCGTATTTATCTTTCGGGAAAGTTTTGTTTATTTCTGTTTGAAGATTTTCTTCAATACGTTCCATTTTATCCGTTCCAACATCTTTCATGAAGGTGGTAATACGTGCGTATTGTCCTGTGCTATCTACAAAACTCTTCAGCAAATCAACATTAGATGATGAATTTTTTATATATGAAGAAATGAATAAATTTTCCTGACTGGTTGGTAATTGATAATACTTCGGATTACCATTGGTGTAGGCTTGTTTTGCATATTTGGCTAAACCAACTATGGAAATCGGCTTGGAAAGTTCTGGCGTTTCAACAATAAGTTGCTCCAGTTCGTCCATGCGTTTTAAAGTGGCCAATTTGGTAGCGCCTTTTTTACGCTTGGTATCAATTAAAATTTCTAATGGCATAATGCCATTAAATTCTTCTTCAAAAAAGCGAATATCAGCGAAAAATTCGGCTTCTTTGGACATATCCTCAATCAGACTTCCAGAAATTTTAATTTGGTAAATGCCAATCATACTGGCAACTAAAAGAATAAGCGCAGTTATATAAATTGTAATACGTTTTTCTTTAACCATACGTTCCATCCAATTGACAAAACCACCAATCCACCGTTTATTAAGGTGTTCTAAATGGCGATCTTTAGGATAGGGAAGAAAGGTGTAAATAATTGGAATAATTAAAACGCAAAGTATAAAAATGGCCAGAATACTCAGCGAAGCAACTATACCAAACTCCTTTAGTAAGGTGCTTTCGGTTAAAATAAAGGTTGCAAATCCAGACGCTGTGGTAATGTTGGTCATTAGTGTAGCATTACCAACTTTGGTAATTACGCGCTGTAATGATCTTACTTTGTTTCCATGGAGTTTAACTTCATGCTGATATTTATTAATTAGAAATATGCAGTTTGGAATACCAATAACAATAATAAGTGGTGGAATTAAAGCTGTTAATACTGTAATTTCGTAATTGAGAAGGCCTATAATTCCAAAGGTCCACATAACGCCTAAACACACAACAATCATCGAAATTAATGTGGCTCTAAAGGACCTAAAAAACAGGAAGAAAATAAAGGACGTCACTAAAAGTGCTCCCAGAATAAAGGTTCCAATTTCATCAACAATATTTTGGGCATTCAAAGTCCGAACATACGGCATTCCTGAAACGCGAACATCTAAATTCGTGTTCTGCTCAAATTCAGCAATAATGGGCATAAAATCATCAAAAACAAAATCCTTACGTGCTGATGTATTTACAATGGATTTCTTCATGTAAATAGCTGTTCGAATCGTTTTGGTTTCTTTATTAAAAAGAAAATTATCGTAAAATGGATATTGATTAAATAACTCGTCTTGTAGTTTATCTAACTGCTGTATAGAGTGGATAGAATCTTTAATAAAAGGCTCTAAAACAAAGCGTTCATTGGCATCATCTTTAACTAATTTTTGTAAATCTTTTAAGGAAATTACGGCGTCAACAGCATCAAAAGCTTTGAATTTATCAGAAAGCTCATTCCAAGCATTCATGTTTTCAACCGTAAATAAGGAGGAATCTTTTACACCAAGAACAATCAGGTTTCCTTCTTCACCGAAAATATCCAAGAAATTTTGATAGACTAAATTTACCTCATGATCATCAGGCAATAAATTTGCTTCAGTATAGGTGAAACGCATGTTTTTCCATTGTAGACTGAAAAATATGGTAACAGCTAGAATACCTATAAGAATACCAATTTTGTTACGCAAAATGAGTCGCGCAACAACATCCCAAAAACTTTTTGTAAATAATTTAAACATAAACCAATTAAAACAGGCGCAAAGTTAAGGAAAAGCAATGTATTAGAGGTCCTGTTGGTTTATAATGTCACGTTAAAAGTAAATTTTACAGCAATATTATCGCCAAATTCAGGTAAATGATAGCCACCATAACGATAGGTGCCACTCAAACCGAAACCAAATAAGAGTTTATTAATCTCAAATCCCGATTCGGTATATCCTTTATTTAAGGTGCCAAAGCTAATGCCTTGATGTTTATCAATGTTATTCATTGTTCCAATGGCAAATCTTGAAATTAATACAAGTTGTGGATTGAAACGCGACGCAATATGGAAGGGTTCAAAGTAATGCCTGAATTGAATAGTTGTAAACCTATCGGAAAAGAATTCATTGAAATACATGGTTTCAAAACTATCAATACCTGCAACTGAAAAGCGTTGTAAAATGGTTTCTTTATTAATATTGTTTGGGTAGGCGTGATATAAATGCGATAATGGTGCGTCACCATGTGCATAACCAGCGGTTAGCACAAACCGTGTAAAGGATTCAGGTTTGTAACGAATTTCATATAAGGTTCGGAAATCAATTTTCGAAAAATTAAATTCACTTTTAAAAACACCTCTAACAGCTTGTGTTAATTGAAATGAAAATTTTGGAAAACCTACAGTAGTTTCCTTTAGTCTGTTTTTTACTAAGGTGTACTCGCTAAACGGATTGTATTGAAAGGATACTATGGCTGTGCTTAAATTAAACTCGGTGTAAGACTGACCATTATTGATATATTGATAATTGTATGTAGGATTCACATTGCTTACGGCCAATTGAAATTCCGACAGCACATTTGGGGTTAAACCATATTCAATTGAAACAGACTGCTTGATGAACTTATAGAATAAATCAATGTTTAATAAACGTGGTTCAAAAAAGCTAAAGAAACGTTTGTCGGTTAGAAATTTGGAACTTCCGGTTTCTTGTAAATCGTCCGTATACGATACATTGAGCCATGTTTTTCCATTTTCTTGTAAACGCAAGCTACCACCAACGCCAAATTTAAAACGATTGTCACGAAAGCCATAAGCCACATAACTATTAATACGAAATTTCTCGGAAAGTCCATCATTGGTAACACCGCCAAAACCATTTCGTAAGCCTTCGTATTGGTTGTATTTTATTAAATAGCGCAGATCAATATCGAAATATTTGGTCGGGAAGAAACCATTTCCTAGTTGACGCAGTAAGTCTCTTTTTTTTAAGGAATCTTTCTGAACAACAACGGTATCTTTAGGTGTTACAACAGGTGTTTGAGATTGCACACGCAAAATGAAGAAAATACATATAACAGTTAGAAGATATTTCCACATGAATACTTGTCGCGTTAATTCTATTAAAAAAGCGACTTTTTAATGTCGCTTTTTTAATTTATACAGTCATTATTTCTTTTTCTTTAATATCAAAAATACTGTCAATTTTCATGACGTATGTATCGGTCATTTTTTGAATGTCCATTTCCGCGTTTTTCTGCAGATCTTCAGATGCATCGTCTAACTTCTTAATGTCATTATTAGCCTCTTTTCTGGCATTTCTAACACCTACTTTAGCATCTTCAGTTTCGGCTTTTGCTTGTTTAGCCAAATTTATTCTGCGTTCTTCTGTTAAAGGTGGTACGTTAATAATAATGGTATCGCCATTATTCATAGGGTTGAACCCTAAATTGGCATACATAATGCCGCGTTCAATTTCTTGAAGCATATTTTTCTCCCATGGCTGAACGGTTATGGTTCGCCCATCAGGCGTATTGACGTTTGCCACTTGACTTAAAGGTGTTTGTGAACCGTAATAATCCACCATAACACTGCCAAGCATAGCTGGACTTGCTTTTCCAGCGCGAATGTTTACTAATTGTTTTTCTAAATGCTTAATAGCAGCATCCATAGACTCCTTTGCTGAATCTAAAATAAATTGAATGTCTTCCATTTTTAAAAGAATTTTATAAGTGGCTAGCTTGTCTCAAAAAACAAGCCAAACCGTAAATGTAATATTATAAATTAACTTTGGTTCCAATATTTTCGCCAGAAACCACTTTTAAAAGATTGCCCTTCTTATTCATATCGAAAACAATAATTGGTAATTCGTTTTCTTGACTTAAAGTAAAGGCTGTTGTATCCATCACTTTTAGACCTTTGCGTAGCACGTCATCAAAAGTAATATGATCAAATTTTATGGCTTTCGAATCTTTTTCAGGATCAGCAGTATAAATACCATCTACACGTGTGCCTTTCAGAATCACATCGGCTTCAATTTCAATCGCTCTTAAAACGGCTGCGGAATCGGTTGTAAAATACGGATTCCCAGTACCACCTCCAAAAATAACAACACGACCTTTTTCTAGATGACGCATAGCCTTTCTACGAATAAACGGCTCGGCTACTTCTTCAATGTGAATAGCGGTTTGCAAACGGGTTGGTACATCGGCATTTTCTAGAGCACTTTGTAAAGCCAAACCATTAATAACCGTTGCTAACATACCCATATGGTCGCCTTGAACACGATCCATGCCATTACTAGCGCCTGCAACCCCTCTAAAAATATTACCACCACCAATAACAATGGCAACTTGAATTCCTAAATCTGTAATTTCTTTTATGTCATTAGCATATTCTGATAGTCTAGCAGGATCAATGCCATATTGGCGATTACCCATTAATGCTTCGCCTGATAATTTTAAGAGAATTCTGTTGTATTTCATGAGCTAGTTAAGATATATAAGATTCCTATGATTGGCAGGAATAATGCGTTTTGCAAAGCTACATAAATTTTTTATTTTTTGGATTGCGAAATTTTAGAGGAATATATAAAAAAAGCCTCCCAAATAATTTGAGAGGCTTTACTATAATCTTGATAATTCAAAAATTATCCTACAGTTACACGTTTGAAATCTGTAATGGCAACATCGCCAAAAGACTCAACATATTGTGCAACAGTTTGTTTGTCATCTTTAATAAAACGCTGATCTAATAAACATTGTTCTTGATCTAAAGTTGTGTTATCAGAAATAAAACGTTCCATTTTACCAGGAAGAATTTTATCCCAAATTTGTTCTGGTTTGCCTTCAGCTTTTAATTCTGCTTTCGCATA
>CBFHJN010000058.1:0-1188 GCA_965655805.1 Flavobacteriaceae bacterium | reverse complement strand
ACGTTCCATTTTACCAGGAAGAATTTTATCCCAAATTTGTTCTGGTTTGCCTTCAGCTTTTAATTCTGCTTTCGCATATTCTTCTGCTTGCGCTAAAACTTCTGGTGTTAATTGAGCCATAGAGATATATTGAGGCACATTTTTAAGTGTTTTACCTAAACGACCTAATTCAATATTATCTTTTTCAATAACGGCAATACGAGCTTCCGTTTCAGATGCAACATAAGCGGCATCGAAATTTTTGTAAGATAATGAGGTTGCTCCCATAGAAGCGACTTGCATAGATACATCTTTTACCAATGTTTCAGCATTATCAACTTCTTTTGATAAACCAACTAAAGCAGCAATTTTGTTAATGTGAACGTACTGTCCAACATAAGGTGCTTCTAATTTTTCAAAACCAGTGATTTCTAATTTTTCACCAACAACACCTGTTTGCTCTACTAACTTTTCAGCAACAGTCATACCGTTAAAATCGGCTGCTAAAAAGTCTTCTTTTGTGTTGAAGTTGATAGCAACATCAGCTAAATCACTTGCTAATGTTAAAAACGATTCGTTTTTTCCAACGAAATCAGTTTCACAACCTAAAACTAATGCAACACCAACAGTGTTTGCATCGTTAATTTTTGCTACTGCAGCACCTTCAGAAGAATCTCTGTCGGCTCTTTTTTCTGCTACTTTCTGACCTTTTTTACGTAATACGTCAATTGCTTTATCAAAATCGCCTTCAGCTTCTACTAAAGCTTTTTTGCAGTCCATCATACCTGCACCTGTGGCTTGTCTTAATTTATTTACTTCTGCGGCTGTTACTTTTACCATAGCTTGAAAATGTATTTTAAATTTAAAAAAGTCGTTTAACGTGTTTTCAAAATTGAAACGGTATCAAACGACTTTTAAAATAATGTTTTACTTAAATTTTTATTCTTCTTCGTCTTTTACAACCTCTTTTTTAGCTGCTTTTTTCGCTTTTGGCGCATCTTTATCAGCTTTAGGAGCATCCTTTTCAGATTTGCGTTCAGCTAAACCATTAGCAATTGCTGCAGTTACGTGAGATAATACTTTGTCAATTGATTTTGAAGCATCATCATTTGCTGGAATTACATAATCAACTTGACGTGGGTCAGAGTTGGTATCAACCATAGCAAAGATTGGAATGTTTAATTTTTGAGCTTCTGCAATTGCAATGTG
>CBFHJN010000057.1:0-13540 GCA_965655805.1 Flavobacteriaceae bacterium | reverse complement strand
ATCTTCTGAAATATAACCCATTTCAAAAGCTGCTGCTTCAATAGAACCTATTTTTAAACCTTGACGGTTTTCTATAACCTCGACAAATTGCGCGGCTTGCATAAGCGAATCAAACGTTCCTGTATCGAGCCAAGCTGTTCCTCGATCTAAAATGCTCACACTTAATTTGCCTTGTTCTAAATAGGCTTTATTAACGTCGGTTATTTCCAATTCACCACGATCACTGGGTTTGATGTTTTTTGCGACTTCAATGACGGAATTATCATAGAAATAAATACCAGGAACAGCAAAATTAGATTTTGGTTTTTCAGGCTTTTCCTCAATTGACATTACTTGTCCCTCTTCATTAAAATCCACCACACCATAACGTTCAGGATCCTGAACCCGATACGCATAAATAATACCACCATCCGGATTATTATTATTCTGAAGCAACTTAGCTAAACCAGAACCATAGAAAATATTATCACCAAGAATTAAGGCTACTTTATCATTTTGGATGAAATTTTCGGCTATTAAAAAGGCTTCTGCCAATCCATTAGGATGTTCTTGAACGGCATATTCAAATGTGCAACCAAATTTCTTACCATCGCCTAATAATTCTTTAAAAAGAGGTAAATCTTTAGGAGTTGAAATAATCAATATTTCATGTATTCCAGCATACATTAAAGTGGATAACGGATAATAAATCATGGGTTTATCATAAACAGGCATGAGCTGCTTACTAACCGATAAGGTTAATGGATGTAATCGTGTCCCTGATCCGCCTGCTAAAATAATCCCTTTCATCTATTTTTTATATTTTTCTAAATACCAATTAATCGTTTTCTTGATACCAGACTCAAAGTTTTCATCGGCTTTCCAGCCTAAATTCATTTCAATTTTTGAGGCATCAATAGCATAGCGAAAATCATGACCTGGTCTGTCTGAAACAAAGGTAATTTGTTCTTTATAAGAACTATTTTTTGGTTTTAGTTCATCTAAAGTATCACAAATGGTATAAGCTATTTCTAAATTATTACGTTCATTTTTTCCACCAATATTATAGGTTTCTCCTGCTTTACCAGTTTGATAGGCTAAATAAATACCTTTACAATGATCCAGTACATACAACCAATCACGAATGTTTTTACCATCGCCATAAATGGGTATATTTTCCCCTGAAATAGCTTTTCTGATAATGGTTGGAATCAACTTTTCATCATGTTGTTTTGGTCCGTAATTGTTGGAGCAATTGGTAGTCACCACATTCATACCATAGGTGTGAAAATAACTACGTACAATAAAATCTGAAGATGCTTTTGACGCACTATATGGACTGTTTGGTGCGTAAGCTGTGGTTTCGGTAAATAACCCTGTTTCGCCTAGTGTTCCGTAAACCTCATCGGTTGAAATATGTAAAAATCGATTGTTTTCACAACCAGATTTGGCTTGATAAGGACCATCCATCCAGTGTTTTTTAGCAATATCTAGTAAAGTAAAAGTTCCAAATACATTAGTTTCAATGAAAGCATCTGGATTTTTAATGGAGTTGTCCACGTGCGATTCTGCTGCAAAATGAATAACACCGTTGAACTGATGTTTTTGAAATAAAGTTTCAACTAAATCTCGATTACATATATCACCTTCAACAAAATGATAGTTTTCACGATTATGTATTTCATTTAAATTAGAAAGCTCTCCTGCGTAAGTGAGCTTGTCTAAATTTACTATGGTGATATCTTGAAACGTTTCAAGCAGGTACACTATAAAATTTGAGCCAATAAACCCAGCACCTCCAGTTATTAATAACCTATTATGCTTCATATTTATTGACATATATTACGGTTTTTCTTGTTATGTAAATTAAACATAGTAATAGAAATGCAATAATTGGGAATAGTATCGAATATCTTTCGTACCAGTTCATGGTATATTTACCCACTTTTTGAAAACTTGAAATGACATCAAAAACAACATCTTCATCTACTTTTCTTTCCTGTAATTCACGCAATTGATTTCTTAAAGCAATTTCTTTTTCTAATAATTCGTATTCCCGAGTATTGGATTTGTCTTTACCTAATGAGAATCCTTCACCACCTATTGTAAACTCTGGCGCTTTGGCATTAGATTCGCTCTCTAAAACATTAATATAAATCTTTTGTAAAGAATCGACTTGAGTTAATTGCGAGGCAATATTTTCTTTCTGAATTGTGATTAAGGAATCCCTTTTTTGCATTCTTTTTATAGAATACTCATTTGTAAACGATTTGTTTAATCCAGACTCTAAATTTGTAAAAATATCATCTTTATGCGAGTTGACAGTTATTTCAAATATTTCACCACTGTAAATGCTTCTATTTTCAATGTAATCATCAAAACTTATATCTTGAGCCCTAACACTATCTATGGATTTAACAAACCGATCATATTGAATAATTTTATCGTTTTCGGTTTCAGGGCCAGGCAAAATTTCAAAACTAGCAATTGCTTCCGCATGCTGTTTGCTAATCTCAAAAATATCAGCGATTGCCGTAAAATTTCCATTACTCAATAAAGCATTATAATATCCTACATTGGTAACCAATTGGTATTTAGATTCAAAATAGGTTCTAACCAACATAGACGAACTATAAATTTTTGGCTTATTACGTTCTAAAACATAACCAAGAGTACCAGCCAAAATCATCACAATTGCAATAATTTTAATATTTACAATTACGGCTCTTATAGTGAAGATTATTACAGAAAAAATAGCTTTGAAAATACTGGCTATAAAATTAATAAACCTATTAAAAATACTTCCTATAGCATTAAACAACTGCCCTAAATCAACTTCTTCCGAGTCATTTGATTTGTTAGATGGTTGAAAATTCTCGTTCATATAAATTAGTGATTATTAAAAATTTGTTGCAAAATTTTTCTAGTTATTAAATAAGTAGGTTTTACACCTGATGTTCCCAATCCGCCTGATGCTAATGTTCCTCCAGTTTCTAGAGGGTTATCGCTAGCGTAATACGCATAACGCACTTTGACATCGGGATTTATCGTTTTTCTAACTTTGGCTGCTGATTGAATGGCTTTTTGGTAATGTGCACCTTCCATTTCTAAACCAATAACATGCCAGGTGGAATTATAGAAAAATCTTAATATGTCTTTGTTCTGTAATGAGGTTCCTAAAACCGTGATCATGGAGCCTTCAAAAACTTCTAAACCATGACCATCTAAATCGGCTTTTGATAATTCGTTTACAAATGGGTAATTATCTGCAGTTCCTTCAAAAATATGGGCAGACGGAATCATAATATCGCCTTTTCCACCTTCTAAAATTCCTGCTTTGCCCATAATAGATATAGATGCTACATTTAAATGAATACTTTTATTATCAATTAATGCTGGTTTCAACAACTCATCAATGGTTTCATAAGCCTGCTCACCAAACGCATAATCCATAACAAATATAATAGGTTTTTCTAATTTTTTATCGGTTTTTGCTATTTCTAAATCGGTTTTAGATAGATCTAGCTTTTCCGTATCAAAAATCTGAACATCTATATTGGTACCCGAAGCATCTGGAATGTAAATCATACCATTTTGTAAGGCTTGAGACGTTACTTTATTTCGTAAAGCATCATTCTCTTTTTTGCTTATTTCTTCATAAACCTGAAAGATTGTTTTTTTACTCAATAAACTTTTTAATGCTGTTGGTGCGTAAAGTGTATTCATAACACTATGCATGTTGGCGCTAATGATATGAATAGGTCTTTCTAAAAGATTATTTTTATGCAGAATACTCTTAATATTATCAGCCCAAATTTCACCATGAATATGATGTCCTAATCGTTCTCTTAAAACAGGACTAAAGGTAATGGTGCGTTTGTTATTATTGATAACTTCCTCTATAGCCAATTTACCTAACCAATAAACAATGTGCAATAAACGCTCTGGCTGTTCGGGTGTTTGAAACTGATCATAAACGGTACGCAATTCATCAAAAGTTCTTCCTAAAATATTCGCTGTATGTGTTATAGCAACTTCACGTTCATTTTGGGTCAGTTTCTTTTTGGCTAAAACGGCTTTTTCTAATTTTACCCAATCGCGTGTGGTGCCACCACTTTCGTTTATTAAAACGCGTTTGCTTATTTTATGCGATTCCACAAACATAAATGTCAAATGCGTCAGAATATCATAAATTTCTGAACGTCCGCGCGTAATTTCAATATTCATTTGTTCATCATCAATACGATAACAATTTCTACGTCTTTTGGATGGAATAATCGGTTTGAAATGCGAATTCCCATAACCTTCATCACTCGTTAGGTTAATAAACATACATTCTTCAATACCTTGTGGTAAACGATCAACCACATATAAAAGACCTTCTAATTCTGCTTTTTCATCACCAATAGACCCATAAATTTCAGGTCGTAAAAGCAATAAAGCCTCACGTAATGTTTCACCTGAAACACCCATAGGCTTATAAAAACCACGATTGAATAAATGCCTCATGGTTATGTACATTCTCTCTATTGCATTTGAGCTTTCTTGCGCTCTCGTTCTAGCATGATGCTTTTTCTTGTTCATTTAAACTGTTTAATTCTCAAATATACTATTATTTAATCAAATTTAAATCATAGATTTTATCTGCAATTTTCCGATCGTTTGACAAACGTGGTAATTTGTTCTGACCGCCTAGTTTTCCTATGGATTTCATATAGTCTTGAAAGCCATTTTTCTTGATTTGCGTTATTTTTAGCGGTTGTAAAACCTTACCTTTTATTAAATCAAGGTAATAACTATTCTGAATCTGTAGAGCTGCATCAATTTTTGTTGCTAATTGTAAAACAGTGTCCACGTCATTTTCAAATTCTATAAACCACTCGTGGTACGGCAAACCAGATTCTGGATTGATTTGTGGTGCTACGGTAAATTCAGAAATTTGAAAATTTGTACCTTCTATTCCTTCTTTCAAGGCTTGCTCTACTTCTTTTCCTATAACATGCTCGCCAAAAGCTGAAATGAAATGCTTGATTCTACCTGAAACAATTAGGCGATAGGGTTTTGTGGATGTAAACATAACGGTATCGCCAACATTATAAGCCCAAAGTCCTGCATTTGTTGAAATAATCATGACATAATTAACGCCAATTTCAACATCTTTAAGAGTTAATCTGGTTGGATTTTTATCGAAAAATGTATCAGCTGGTACAAATTCATAAAAGATTCCTGAATTTAAAAGCAATAACATGCCTTTTTCGTTCTGTCTATCTTGAAAGGCAAAAAAACCTTCGCTTGCTGGATATAATTCTATGCTATCTACTTGACGACCTATTAGGTTTTCAAATTTAGCGCGATATGGTTCATAATTCACGCCTCCAAAAATAAAGAGATTGAAATTTTTAAAAACATCGCCTACTTTTTTGCCGGTTTTCTGTTGAATTTTTTCAAAATACATTTGAACCCAACTCGGAATTCCCGAAATAACCCTCATATCTTCCGGAAGGGTTTCTTCCACAATAGCGGCTACTTTGGTTTCCCAATCTTCAATACAATTTGTTTCCCATGATGGCATTCTATTTTTCTGAAGATATTGCGGAACAAAATGCGCTACAATTCCTGATAAACGACCTAATTGAATACCATTTTGCTCTTTTAAAACAGGGCTTCCTTGTAAAAAAATCATTTTACCAGATACAAATTGGGCATTTCCGGTTTCGTGGATATATGATAAAATAGCATTTCGGGCAGCCGAAATATGCGTTGGCATACTTTCTTTGGTTAAAGGAATATATTTAGCACCAGATGTGGTTCCAGATGTTTTGGCAAAATACAAGGGTTTTCCCTTCCATAAAACATCAGACTCACCTGAAACAACCCGTTCTACATAGGGTTTCAAATCTTCGTAATCACGAATAGGCACACGTTTTACAAAATCAGCATGATTGTTTATACTCACAAAATCATGATCGGTTCCAAAAACGGTGGATGTCGCATCACTAATCAATTCCTGAAACACATTTTTTTGGGTTTCAACAGGATTGTTTACCCACTTTTTTTCTTTGCCAATAATATACGATGCGAATGGTTTCGCTATTAGTGCTTTTAGTGAAAACATTATTTAAAATCTATAAAATTAGTTGGGTTAATTGGATAGCCATCACTCCACAATTCAAAATGTAAATGTGGTCCTGTGGTTATGGAACCCGTATTTCCAGTTGTTGCAATCACTTCGCCAGCACTTACAATATCACCTTGTGTTTTGGTAAGCATGGCATTGTGCTTATAAACTGAAATTAAACTTTGGCTATGCTCTAAAATAATTACATATCCAGCTTCGGTTGTCCAATCTGCAAATATTACGGTACCATCAGCTGTGGCTTTAACTGGAGTATCCTTTTCTGCTATTATATCTACGGCAAAATGTTTTTCTTTCACATTATAGTCTTGCGAAATAACGCCTGAAACCGGCGGAAACAATATAAAACTAGAGTTTATTTTGGCCGATTCAAACAAGTTATATTTATCTTCTTTTTTTACTTTTTCACGTAATATAGAATCTTCTTTTCTAGGTGATAAATCAACCGATTTAGCTTCCTGTCTGGTTGCTTCAATGATGGAATCTTTATTAAAATCTACTTTATTCACTTCACCATACAATACCTTTTTTATAGATGAAAAATATTGCTCGTTTACAGCAATAACCTGCTGAAGCGAATCTGTTTTATAATTCAATTCTGTAGCACGTTTTTTTAGTGCAACTGATGAATATCCTGGAATATACTCCCGAAGAGGCGTGAAGGCAATTAAAATAGTGGTAGCAACAATTAAAAAAATAGCTGATAATGACAGCAAAACAAACACATTAAGTCGTGTTAATTTTAAAGAAATACGTTCTTCAAAAGTATCTTCATTTAATATAACTAATCGATACTTGTTAAGGAGTTTTTTGGTAAACTTTCTCGGTTTCTTCTTTTTGTTAGCCATAGGTTAACAAAATTAATTAAAAATATGGCACAATCATATTTAGTTGATGCTAAAGTTGGTGTTAAAACGCTTATATTAAACTTTAATTATTAACTTTGTACTTTAAAATAAAATACGATGATTTCATTAAGTATATTTTTAGCCCCAGGACCATGGCAAATTGTTTTAATTGTCGTGATTGTTTTACTGTTATTTGGCGGTAAGAAAATCCCTGAATTAATGCGAGGCCTAGGTAGCGGAATTAAAGAATTTAAGGACGCAAGTAAGGAAGAAGAAACTGATAAAAAAGAATAATCTTTTTTAGTAAATACAAAAAACCCAACTTAATAATAAGTTGGGTTTTTTTGTACGCTTATATTATGCGTAGTTATTGAAACTTAATAGATTTAATAATGGCTTCCAATTCAAACATGTAATCGCGTTTTCCTACAGATGGTGCAAAGGCAAAACCTTCAACCACTAATAAACGGTTATTAGCTTTATCATCAATAATATAGTTAACAAACGGACCAGACATAAAGGCGTTTTTCACATCCCAAATTCCTCTGGTTTCTAGTGCAGGCTTGCTATCAATTGTTGTTTTGGCTAAAAAAGGTGTGTAAGCATCTTCGGTAATCATAAAAGAACCATCCAAAGGTCCTGGAATGAATTTTTTACCAATGGAGTCTCTAACTTTAATTATTTGACCAACCACACTATCATTGTCTTTAATGCTGCCATAGGGCAACTCATATAGTAAAATATTAGTAGTTCCTGTCGTGATATCTTTACGAATCCAATAGAATTTTCCTTCTTCAGTTGCTATTCTGTATGCTGACGGGAAGTTAATAGAGATGCCTAAATTTTCTTTAATCGTATTATTTTTATGAACCGATAATTTAATGCGGCGTTGTTGCTCCTTAATTTCTTCATTTTTTAATGCCATAACTATTTGTTCGGCATTGTCTGTTATTTGTTGCGAAATTTCATCATCTGTTTTCCCTGTAACTACCACAACACGTTGTGGTTTGGCAAATAAATCATGTGCTATTTTTACATTTGCAGAATCGCTTTTTTCAATTTTTAAAACAATTCGACTATTTCTTGCAAAATCTGTAAATACAACTGGTGGAATTTGACTTAATACAAAAAGCGGCTCATCCTGCGGTAATCCGAGGACTGGCGCTGCTAAAATATTCCGAATAGCCTCACCTACTTGACCTTCCCATAAATCATTATCTATGACAACCGATAAATTATTTATTTTTCCAGACGATGCTGAAAGTAGACGTTGGTTGGATGATTTTTCATTATTACAAGACGTCATCACAACTAATGATACGAAAAGAAGTAGTATTTTTTGCATGATAATTTTACGTTTTAAACTGTTAGCTTTTGGAAAGTTTTAAGGACATTCCTGGTTTTAAGTTATTACCACTAATATCATTCCAATCTCGAATATTTTGAACAGAAATTCCTGGAAATTTTTGTGAAATGCTCCAAAGCGAATCGCCACTCTTTACAGTATACGTTTTCGGAACCGTTGTAGAGCTACTTGGACTAGTTGGTTTTGCTACCGGATTTCTTGGATAAATAGTTAAACGTTGTCCAATACGTAAGTTATTACTGCGCAATCCATTCCATTGTTTTAATTGGCTTACCCGAACGCTATATTTTCTGGCTATTAGCCCTAAATAGTCTCCAGATTTCACCTTGTAGCGAATTTTACTTTCACTTTCGGTAAACTGTGGTAGTGGTTTTTCTCTTTCGTCAAACTCGGCTTTGGCTGCTTGGTATATAGTGCTTTCGTTGGTTACAAAAGTGCCAACAGCTGTAATTGGTAATCGTAAGGCATAGTTTTCTTCAGCTATAAACGGAATGATATCTAATTTATAGGACGGGTTTAAGAATTGTAATTCTTCAATATTGACACCTGTTGCTTCAGAAACCTGATCTAAAGTAATCATTTGTTTTACGCGAATAGTATCCGTTTGAAAATGATGAAATGCCGGTTTTTCAGCTACTAATCCATGCGCTTCGGCATATTCAAAAATATACATCGTGGCCAAAAAAGCTGGTAAATATCCTGCAGTTTCACGAGGTAAATTGTGACGAATATTCCAGTAATTCTCATAGCCACCAGAACGTCTTATAGCTTTTAACACATTTCCAGGTCCCGAATTATAGGCTGCTAATGCCAAATCCCAGTCGCCAAATGTGCTATATAAAGCTGCTAAATATTTTGCTGCGGCTTTGGTAGATTTTATGGGATCAGATCGTTCATCAACATAACTGCTTACATTTAAACCGTATTCTTTACCTGTGGCAAACATAAATTGCCATAAGCCTGTTGCACCAACACGTGATCGTGCTCGTGGTTTTAAAGCAGACTCTACAATGGCTAAATACTTCACTTCCAATGGCACATCTTGGGCATCCAATTCTTGCTCGAACATGGGAAAGTAGAATGAACTCAATCCCATAAGTCGTTCAAAATAACCACGTCTATTTTTTAAAAATGATTTAATAACACTTTCTAAAGATGGATTGTAAGAAATATTAAAAGGCGTTTTAGCATTTAAGCGTTCCAAACGTGCTTTTAGCGTATCGGTGGGCAAATCTGGAAAGTAAACCTCCTTATAATCTAATTCTGAAATGGTGTTATAAAGCGTATCATATAAAGCATTGCTATATAATTCTTCACGCCATTTTTCATCTAATTCGGCTGTAAAATCTAAATCTTTAAGCGATGAAATATCAATAGTATCTGTTTCAATTTCTATTTGTTTTTTATAAAACTGTTTCCCATCAATAATGGTATCAACTTCATAGGATTCTCCAGCAACTAATTGTTCTTCGGGAATATGTGTTTTTACAATTTGTTTCGGAATGGAATCTTGCGCATAGGTTACTCCTACTGTAAAAATAACAGCAATAATGCTTAAGCCAATTCTGTTTTTAATTATACAATTCACGTATTTAGGTTTTTAAAATTTGGGGGTTTTAAATATTTAATCTAAAATGGCAGCAATTCCTGGCAGCGTTTTACCTTCTAAACTCTCCAGCATAGCTCCTCCTCCCGTACTAACATAGCTAACTTGATCTTCAAAACCAAATTGTTTCACGGCTGCTACCGAATCGCCTCCTCCTACTAACGAAAAAGAACCTTCTTTTGTTGCTTCTGCAATGGCATAACCTAAAGCTATGGTGCCTTTTGCAAAGTTTGGCATTTCAAAAACACCTAAAGGCCCATTCCATAATATGGTTTTTGATTCGCGAATTACTTTTGCAAAGTTTTCTTCCGTTACAGGTCCAACATCCAATCCCATCCATCCATCAGGAATGTCGTTTACGGGACATGTATTGGTATGTGCATTATTATCAAAGGCATCAGCAATAATGGCATCCACAGGTAAATGAACTTCAACATTTTTAGCTTTAGCTTTTTCTAAAATGGTTGTGGCTAACTCTAATTTATCATCTTCAACTAACGAGTTTCCTACCTTGCCTCCTTGGGCTTTAATAAAGGTAAATGTCATGCCTCCTCCAATAATTAGATGATCTATTTTATCTAAAATATTATCAATTATCGTTATTTTACTCGACACTTTGGCACCACCTAAAATAGCACAAACAGGCTTTTCACCTGTATTCATGACCTTATCTATGCTTTCAATTTCTTGGGCTAATAAATAGCCAAAACACTTATTGTCTGGGAAAAACTGTGCAACTATAGTTGTTGATGCATGCGCTCTGTGCGCCGTTCCAAACGCATCATTTACATAAATATCACCTAAATTAGATAATTGTTTAGCAAAATCCTTATTACCAGATGTTTCTTCTTCATGAAAACGTAAATTTTCTAATAAAATAATTTGTCCTGGCTCTAATTTATTAACGGCATTTTCAGCTACTTCGCCAACGCAATTAGGCACAAAAATAACTTCGACACCTAAAATATCTTCAACGGCATCGGCAATATGTTTCATTGAGAATTTATCCTCAATCCCTTTTGGCCTTCCTAAATGCGACATAAGCACGCAACTTCCACCATCCTCTAAAATCTTAATAATAGTTGGTTTTGCAGCAAGAATTCGCGTGGTGTCACCAACTTGTAAATTGGCATTTAAAGGCACATTAAAATCTACACGAATTAAGGCTTTTTTATTCTCAAAATTAAAATCGTCTAATGTTTTCATATGGCAATAGTGGTATATATTTTCAGATTACAAATTGTTTTGATTTGATAGATTCACAAATATAAATTTTTCAGTTAATAATGACTCAACTTTTCGGCTTACTTTAATAGTCTGCTAACAATTTATTACGAGTTTTGTTTTAAAGTATGCTTGATAAAAAATGAAAAAAAATATGTAGGTTTGTCGTATGCTATTTAGTGATATTCTTGGTCAAGAACATATAAAAAATCATTTAACACAAAGTGCTGATAACGGCCGAATTCCGCATGCACAATTATTTGTTGGACCGGAAGGATCTGGCACATTACCCATGGCTATTGCCTATGCGCAGTATATACTTTGTAAAAATGTAGAGGCTGAAAATACCAATGGGAACGAAGCGTGCAACATTAAATTTAAGAATTTTGGGCATCCCGATTTGCATTTTGCCTTTCCTGTTGCTGCCAATCAAAAAGTTAAAAAACATCCAGTTTCAAGCCACTTTTTAGAAGAATGGCGCGAATTGTTAAGCCAACAACCCTATGGTAATTTATTTGATTGGTATAAAAAATTGGGTGTTGAAAACAAACAAGGCCGAATTGGTGTTGATGAAGCTCAAGAGATTGTTAAAGATTTAACGTTGAAATCTTATGAAGGTGGTTTTAAAATAACCATTATTTGGATGGCCGAAAAAATGAATATTGAAGCTGCCAATAAATTGCTGAAATTAATTGAAGAACCACCAAACAAAACCATTTTTATTCTTATTGTTGAAGACGAAGAGCAACTAATAAGTACCATTCGCTCACGTTGTCAAGTATTGCATTTTCCACCACTTCCGGAAGATATTATTACGGATGGCTTAATAAAAAGTTATCAAATTGAAGCTTCTGTAGCAGCCAAAATAGCACATCAAGCACACGGAAACTATAATAAAGCCTGTGATTTGGTTTATCATGACAGCGAAGATACCCAATTTGAAACGTGGTTTATATTCTGGATTCGAAGTGCTTTTAAAGCCAAGGGAAACAAAGCAGCTATTCACGATTTAATATCTTGGAGTGAGGACATTGCTAAAACTGGACGTGAAACCCAAAAACAGTTTTTACAATTTTGTTTAAACTTCTTTCGTCAAGCCATGCTCTTGAATTATGGTGCAAACGATTTGGTTTTTTTAGAACCTAAAACTGATGGTTTTAAATTGCAGAATTTCGCTCCTTTTGTTCATGGCAATAATATTTTGGATATATCTAACGAAATCCAAGATGCTATTTATCATATTGAACGTAACGGAAATGCTAAAATTATTCTAACCGATTTATCTATAAAACTCACCCGTTTATTGCACAAAAAAGCCAGCTAACTTAATAACTGGCTTGTAATTTTTGAATTTTTTTGAACCTTATTATGGTTTTTTGTAATCGGCATTTAAAGCATCTAAAATCTCTTTAGTCAAATCTTTACTTTCATCACCATACATAACACTTCCGGCTTCGTTACTACCTAAAATATAAGTATAACCGTTTTTCTTGCCATAATCCTTTACATAATCCCGTACTTTTTTAATTAACGTATCAATAGTTTGTTGGCTTTCTTCTTGAATTTGGCTCTCTTCCAATTGAATCCGTTGCTGAAGCATTTGTTGTTTCTGGCCCAAAGCTTGGTATTCTGCTTGTGCTTGTTCTTGCTTCATACCTTGCGCCTTCAATTGGAATGCTTGTGCTTCTTGCTGAAACGCTTGCCCAATACTATCGGTTCTTTTTTGAAAAGCTTCAATTTTGGTTTTAAATTTAGCTTCAATATCAATTTTTTCTTGAAAATCATTTACCAAGTCTTTGTTGTTTACAAAACCTATTTTTTGAGTTTCTGTGTTGCAAGACACAAATGTTAAAACTAATAAGCCTAATAGAACTATATTTTTCATCATGTTTTTATTTTTTTTAAATCGGCACAAATGTACTAAAGTAAATAGATTGATTCTTAAAAAGGCAAGAAAATAACACTATAAACACAATCTATAGCGCTATACTTTTTAATAAGTAGAAATGATTACAAACAACTAGTTTTTATCATGTTTTTATCGCGATTTAAAAATATCGGCGCATATTCTATATGCACGACTTATAAAGTGGCTTATTTCGCTTTAAATTAGTTTTTAGGTCTTTTTAATGATGTAAATGAGTGACGAAAACTCGCCAGAGCGCTTTGCTATAAGATTTGACTTAAAACCAATCCAAAAAGCTTTTAAAAAATTCATATTTCCAGATTTATATTTTTCTGAAAGCAAACTCACATAATACGCATCAAATACCATGGGTTTTATTTTTATAACCTTTAACCCATGGTTTTCCATTAATTGACGCATACCTTCTTTTGAAAAATGCCAAAGATGTCTTGGCACATCATAAGCAGCCCAAAAT
>CBFHJN010000056.1:0-13673 GCA_965655805.1 Flavobacteriaceae bacterium | reverse complement strand
TTGTAATTTCGGGATTTTGCATGTGCATCTGACCACTTAATGACATGTACAACGATTTATTTGAAAACTCCGTAGTTTGTAAAACAGCTTTCATCTGGTTTAAGAGGACTTGGTCATCCCAATCTAAACTAGGATCTATGCTTAAATAATTGGCAAATAGTTGAGGTTTTTTTATAAGTGTATAAGCCGTGAACAAGCCTCCATAAGAATGCCCAATTAAGGTTCGATACTTTGTGGTCGGATAGTTTTTATCTATGTAAGGAATTAGTTCGGTTTCTATAAACTTTAAGAAATTATCTGCGCCACCATTCGGTTCAGAAAACGGCATACCATTTTTGTTGGCAATTTTAGTTGGTGTTAAATCTCGTGTTCTATGTTCCGAATTTGAAATACCAATCAATATCATTTCAGGTATAAAACCACCACTATAAAATTGATTTACATTACTTAAAGTTGGTAACAACATGTCTCCATCTAAAATAAATGCCACAGGATATGTATTTGATGGATTCATTTCAAAACTTTCTGGAACTTCCACATAAATAGTTCGAGATTCCATTAAAATTTCAGAATATAAACTATCTTTTTTACCCGATTGAAACAAATATTCTGGAGTCTGCGCGTGACAAATAAACTGTCCTAAAAACCATATTACGACATATACAATATTCCACATTTATACCTAAATTTAAACTATTAATTATTTCGCCTTCTGTAATCCTTTTAAAACTAGAATTCCAATTCTAACAATAACAAATGTCAGTAAACCATAGCCAGCTGTTATAAGTGACACCTTTAAACCGCCAGCAAAAATAGCTGGATCTGCATTACCCATGGCTTGAACAGAATCGAAAGCTGTAATCAGCCCTAAAATAGATGCCAAAAAACCTAATACCAGACCTAACAAACTACTGTCTGCTGCTAATTTTACCATTTTTGTGGATTGCGTTGCATTGGATTTCAAACCACTGAACCCTTTGATTAAAAAAACAATAGAGATAATTAAACAAATGGTAATTAAAGACATCATGATGGGTCCACCTTCAGAAAAAGGATTAATTAATAATAAAGCTAATAATAACATAAACATAGTATTTTAATTAAACATGGTACAAACATAAGCTGCATTTCGTGTGAAAACTTAAAAATGCGGTGAATGACCAATTTAGACCTCATTATAACCGTCATGTAGAAACCAGCTCTAAATCTGTTATTCGTCTACAAAATATGAAAACGCATGAAAAACGTTGTATTATTGTATTGTATTTGTAAGTATGTTTTCAGTAAAATCTATTTTAAAGCTAGCCATTCGATTGCTTCTACACTTTTTATTTTGGTGTGGTGTACTCCTATTTTTTACATATTTCTTTGGTTCTCACCGTGAGGATTTTTTTGATACATTATTGTTTTCAGCATTTCTTTTGCCCATAACTATAGCAACAACCTATGTATCCATTTATAAATTGATTCCAGATTATTTAATAAGCAAGCACTATTGGCAATTTATTGTATACAGTTTATATACCCTGATTATTTCCGGATATGTCATTATGCTTTCTATATTTTTTAGTCTGATTTATATTTCAAATTTTGAATATCAAGCCATGAATCCGGCTACACAAAACATACTTCTTGTTGCGTCTGGTGTATATTTAGTGGTTATTTTGGTGAGTGCTTTTAAATTACTTCAACTCAATTTGAAACACACCGAAAAAACAAAAAAACTAGAAACCAAAATTTTAGAAACGCAGCTTAAATTGAAAGAACAAGAACTTAATTATTTAAAAATGCAGATTCATCCGCATTTCTTGTTTAATACATTAAATACCATGTATGGATTTGCTTTAAAAAAGGCTGATGAAACACCAGATATGATTTTAAAACTCTCCAATCTACTGGATTATATCCTATATCAAGTTGATAAGCCATTTGTGCTTCTATTGGAAGAAATAAATCATATTGAAGATTATATAGCTTTAGAAAATTTACGTTTCAATGATACTTTAGCTGTTAATTTTGACTATTATGATATTCCTGAAACAACAAAAATTGCACCTATGCTCCTCTTGCCCTTTGTTGAAAATAGTTTTAAGCATGGACGTTTAAAAGCAGGAAAACTGAAAATTAATATAGATCTTAACGTTAATAAGCAACAGATTATTTTTTTAATAGAAAACACCTGTTCTAAAAACGAACTTTCAAATGCTGGAATTGGTTTACAAAATATTCAGAAGCGCTTGGATTTACTTTATAAAGACAAGTATTCTTTAAGTATTTCAAACAATGATGATCTATTTAAAGTTCATTTAACCTTAAATTCAAACTAATTGCAAAACCAAAAAAACATAAACTGTTTAATTGTGGATGACGAAGTCATGGCTCGCGATATTATGGCAACCCATCTTTCAAAAATTGAAGCTATTACTATAATTGCCAGCTGCAATAATGCCTTAGAAGCTTTTCAGATTATTAATAATCACAACATTGATTTGGTGTTTTTAGATATTAACATGCCTGATATTTCGGGCATTTCCTTTGCAAAATCCATCAACAAGAATATTAAAATTATTTTTACCACAGCCTATCGCGATTATGCCGTAGAAGGTTTTGAACTTCAGGCTGTTGATTATTTGCTTAAACCCATTTCATTTGAACGTTTATTAAAAGCCGTTAACACCTATTTTGATGTATATGCCCAAGGTGAAAACAACCCAAATTTCATTGCAGAAACTCCTGATTTTATGTTTGTCCGTTCAGACAGGCGCATGCTGAAAATTGATTTTGAAGCTATTTTATATGTTGAAAGTTATAGCGATTATATAAAAATTCACTTGGCAAATGAAACCATTGTTACTCGCGAAACGATTAGTGCTATTGAAGCCAAATTGCCAAGTCATCAATTTTTGAGAATTCATCGCTCTTTTATTATTGCTATAGCACACATTTCATCATTTACAAATGAACATGTAATAATAAACGAACGTGCTTTAACCATTAGCAGAAGCTATAAGAAATCGGCTTTAGAGCTGTTAGAGCGGTTTTAAAACCAGATAAATTTATTTAGGTACACAAAAATTAACATTATCCTTTTCTTATCCAATATTGTGTTCTTCCAAAAAGTGAAAAGCCCAAATAGCCTCTTACTTCTAGTTTATTAGCATGTAATAATTTCAGGCTACATTTATAGGTTTTACCATTTTCTGGATCAAGTATAGTTCCGCCATCAAATTCATCATCGTTTTGTTGAATGTTTTCAATTATTACCAATCCTATTATGGGTTTGTTTTTTTTAGTGCCTTCACAATTTTCACAAATAGCATTTTTTTCGCCAACGAAACTTTCAACTATTTTGGCGAAATACAAATCATGAGTTTTATAAATTTCAATGACTGCTTTTTTTTCTTTAGTTTGGTCATCATAGGTTTCCCATAATCCTGTAATAGACTGTCCATGTGCCGAAAAGTTCAGAATTAGAATGAGTATTATAAGTAGTCGTTTCATACGTGCTAATGTATTTAAATCTTTTGTGGCTAAATCCATTTTTATATAATTCTTAAAATTAAAAAAACACAAGTAATTATCTTAACGTCTAGAAATTAAACCTGTATTCTGATAATAACTTCAAGTATACATTTCATCTATAAACGGTTCTGTGAAATGTACTGAAAACCTTAAAAACAGGTTCTAAAAACATTATGTCCCGTATATCTGAACCAAATCTCATCTCATTTAATTACATGTAGTTTACTAAAATTTAAACATAAAAAACCACTTCGGTTTGGAAGTGGTTTTATAAAAATTATTTGTTAATATGTTTAAACATGCAAAGCGCGATCATCTGTTGCTGCTAAAGCCGCTTCTTTTATAGCTTCGGCAAAAGTAGGATGCGCGTGTGACATACGGGAAACATCTTCAGCAGAAGCTCTGTATTCCATAGCCACAACAGCTTCAGCAATTAAATCGGCTGCTCGTGCACCCACCATGTGAAATCCTAAAATTTCATCGGTTGTTTTATCGGCTAGAATTTTAACAAAACCATCTAAATCCATACTCGCTCTACTTCTACCTAAAGCACGCATTGGAAATTGACCTACTTTATACTGTACACCTGCTTCTTTAAGTTGCTCTTCAGTTTGACCAACTGCTGCTACTTCTGGCCATGTATAAACCACGCCTGGAATTAAGTTATAATCAATATGTGGTTTTTGTCCAGCAATAGTTTCGGCTACAAAAACGCCTTCTTCTTCCGCTTTATGTGCTAACATGGCTCCTTTAATAACATCGCCAATAGCATAAATGTTTTTTGCCGATGTTTGTAAATGATCATTAACTTCTACTTGACCAAGATCATTTAATGTTACTCCAGCTGCTTCGGCATTTAAACCATCCGTATACGGACGACGTCCAACAGACACTAAACAATAATCGCCTTTAAATTCGACTTCTTCACCTTTCTTGTTATCTGCTTTTACAATGACTTCGTCACCTTTACGCTCTACAGATTTTACTTTATGAGACGTGTTGATTTTAAATTTTTGTTTTTTCAACACTTTATTTAATTCCTTGGACAGTCCAGAATCCATTGTCGGTATAATACGATCCATATATTCGATAACCGTTACTTCAGCTCCTAAGCGCTTATAAACCTGACCCAATTCCAAACCAATAACGCCACCTCCAATAACAATCATGTGTTTCGGAATTTCTTTTAGTTTTAAAGCTTCTGTTGATGTTATAACACGCTCTTTATCAAGTGTTATAAAAGGTAAATTTGAAGGTTTACTTCCAGTGGCAATAATCGTATTTTTAGCTTCTATTTCTTTGTCTTCTTCACCTTTAATCGTGATGTGTGTCGCATCTTTAAAACTTCCTAAACCTTGATACACATCCACGTTATTCTTTTTCATTAAGAAATCAATTCCGCCTGTAGTTTGATCTACAACAGACTGCTTACGTGCAATCATTTGTTTTAAATTCACTTTTATTTCGCCAGGAATATCGATACCATGCTCTTCAAAATGCTTTACCGCATCTTCATAATGGTGACTAGAGTCTAATAAGGCTTTACTTGGAATACACCCTACATTTAAGCAGGTACCACCTAGGACTGCATATTTTTCAATAATTGCTGTTTTTAATCCAAGTTGCGCGCAACGGATTGCTGCTACATAACCTCCAGGACCAGAACCAATAATGGCTACGTCGTATGAATTCATATAAAATATTTTTTTCTAGTTTTTTTAAACGAAAACAAAAATACAAATGTTTTATGGGAAGGCAATAAAAAAAACACATCATAATCAGTTATCTAGAATGTAATCATAAAAAAAAGGGCAACATGAACGAATTGCTCTGTTACCCTTATTTTAAGGTACTCCCTCAAATAATAGCATTACAAAAGTGCCAAAAAATTTCAGGTTTCGCAATACTCAATTTGAGTATTTTTAAAGAAAATTCGTGTTCATTTTGAGCATCCCAATCAATTCGCCTGTTGAAGAAATATTTAATTTTTTTAAAATATTTCGTCTATGCGTATCTACGGTATTTGGGCTAATATTCAAGGATTCAGCTATTTCCTTACTAGATTTACTCAAAGTAAGTAACCGAATTATATCACGTTCACGGTTGCTTAAACCATCGGTTAGTAGTTTTTGTGAGTAATTATTAAAATACTTGGTTTCGTATTCGTTTTGTTCATTTAAAAGTTTAGCTGTAACCGATATCGGCATTTGGATGTTAATATCCATAACCGTGTAATGCGCTAATCCAATAATGGGTTTCATATCCACATCAAATTCCAAGGGTGTGGTATTTTGAATGATATTTACATATTCATCTTGCGCATTTTTTAATCGGTAGTTCCAAGTATAACTCATTCTATACCTTTTATTTAAAGGAATTTCCTCCAAGGTATAAACCATTAAATCATTTAAACCTTTAAGCCACAATTCAATATCCTCTGGATGAATACGACTCCAGAAATTGCGCATACCTTCTGTAATTAGAACATCTTTATTTAAACCTAAACAGGATGTCATATTCTTACTTACAAACTCAAAGGTTAAATCTTGCGTGTTGGTGATACAGAAAAACGTAGAACTGTAAGGTAAATACACATCCAACTCCATGATTTTCTTGATATGCGTATCTAATTCAGGGTGTGAATATGATTTAAAAATATCATTATAAATCTTTTTGATGTTTTTATACAGCATCGCTTTTGGCTAAAAATGTTCTATAAATATAAATGAATTCCTACAAATATCATAAAACCTTATTCTTTTTCCGTTTTTGCATCTTTTAAAATCCACTCCATTTCTGGATCACGATTATTTAAAACGTCATCCCAAGTTGGAGAAATAGGTACATCTGGTTTAACTCCATAGCCATCAGGTTCTACTTTGTAAGGTGCATCAATTTGCATTAAACCCATGCGCACACGAACATGACTGTTTGGCAATTCATAAATTTTAAAAAGCCCAGCAACGGTTCCATTATAGGCACCTCCTGTTTCTTCACCTACAAATGTTGCTAAATTATTAGCTTTAATGTTGGTGGATAAAATTGACGATGCTGAAAAGGAATTTCCATTAATTAACACATATAAATTGCCTTTAAAATTACTCTCAAATGGCGATTTCGTTTTGGAATATTTAAATTTATAATAAATGGTATCATCCACTTTTTTTGTTTTAATAAGATTATGAGTAATAATAACAGGTGCAAAAACACCTGCAACTATTTTCATGGCTAAAGGACTGCCATTACTCATAGCATAAACCATAAATGGCAAACGACTATTAACCTCACTACTATTAATTAACTGAAAATCTTCTTGTGCTAAATAGCGAAACAAATAGGCTATTTCTTCTATGCGTCCGCCACCATTATCTCGTAAATCTAAAACCAAATTTGGTGTGTTTAGAGAATCTAACAGCTCAAAACTTTGTTTGTAGAATTTTTTAAAATTACCATTTCCAAAACCTCTAATTTTCATAATGGCAACTGTGCTATCGGGATTTACAAAGTTGAAATTTCGCGTATATTTATCGTCTGCGCCTTCAAAACCAAAAATTCTATCGTATTTGCGTTTTTCTTTGGCTTCTTGTTTTCTAATTAATTTTTCGGCTTTCGTGAGTTTGGCTACTTTAATACTATCGTTTGCTGGTTTTAATGTGTTCTTTTTCTTGCTTAAAGAATCTATAGGAATACGTCTAAACATTTTAGTAAACGTGGTATCTTGTTTCGTAAACGTTACCGACAAGCTATCTAAAAAACCCTTGTCACGAGCGTAAAATTTTTGAAAGGCACGACCCATTTGTCTATCAAAAAGTGTGGTGTTATAACCATCAGAAGCATATTGCGTTTGGTATTTTTTAATTAACGTTTCGGTAAGTTCATCTTCAACTCTAACCAGTTCACTTCCTACTAATAAGGAATCAGATTTTGAGGTCGTAACTAGTAATTTTTTATCTATGTAATTAAAGTCCAACTTGTAAAACTCAAAGATTTCCTTCATTAAAACTTTGCGTTCTTTTTTAGTAAACTCTATTTGTGGTGGCATTACAGCAATATGACCTTGGCGAATTTCCTTTAAAACAGGCGCTAATTTTTCATAAAAATCATGGCTCGTTAACGGTTGCGTGATACTCGTTTTTAAACTATCAAATTTAAAATCTAAATCATTTTTAGAAATGTATTGATATAAACGCGGATGATGTTTTTGTAGCTGGGAATAAACCGCATCAACATCTTCTTGAAGCTGAATAGTACTATGTAAACTGGTTACAATTTCATTGTTTTTTTTGACGCTTCCACAAGAGTAAAGAAAAATGAAAAATACAAGGAGCAAAGAATAAAGATGTTTCATAGAGTTGGATTAACTAGAATTTTACAGTAACGAAATACGCGGTATTTTTTAATAAATAAAAATAGTAGATCATAAATAAATATTAATTCACATTAAATGGTAATAGCAGTTGTATGTTTAACCTCATTAATAACAAACATACTATGCGTACTTCCAATATGGCTTATTGAAGTTAATTTTTTCACCATAAACTCTCTAAAATCTTCCATATCCTGAACAACAACTTTCAACAAATAATCATAATCACCACTAATATGATAACATTCAGAAACCTCTTCTAAATTCGCAACTTCTCGCTCAAATTTTACAATATTATCTTGGGTATGCTGCACCAATTTAATGTGACAAAAGGCTACAAAACTTCTATCCACTTTATTTTTATCAACCAAGGCTACATATTGCGCAATAACACCTTCACGTTCCAACTTCCTAATCCGCTCATAAACAGCTGTAACAGATAAATTTAACTTGTTTGACAACTCTTTATTAGTCTGTTTAGCATCTTCCTGAAGAAATTGCAACAGCTTTAAATCTATATTATCAAAATTCATAGTTTGGGAAAATTTTTCGTTTGTATAACAATATTAATGATATTTGATGAAATAAAAACTAAACCAACAATAATATTTAGTTTTATTATCTAAATAAATAGTCATATATTGATATATTATCTAAAATTTCGGATTTTTACCTTATTATTAACGTGTAATTTTATTTATTATGGCATTTAAACCAGCAAACAACATTCAAGATTTACAATATTTCGGAGAATTTGGAGGTGTTAATCCTTCTATTTCCGATTCATCAACCTATACATTTTTATCGGCTAAAACCATGTTCGACACCTTTGAGGGTAATGCTGATGGTTGTTATTTATATTCTCGCCACTCCACGCCTTCCAATTTATATTTGGGAGAAGCTTTAGCAGCCATGGAAGGAACTGAAACTGCCAATGTAACCGCATCAGGAATGGGAGCGATTACACCTGTAATTATGCAACTTTGTGGCGCTGGTGACCATGTGGTTTCAAGTCGTACTATCTATGGTGGAACTTATGCGTTTTTAAAGAATTTTGCACCAAGATTAAATATCCAAACCAGTTTTGTAGATATTACAAATTTGGATGTTGTTGAAGCTGCTATAACAGCAAACACTAAAATTTTATACTGCGAATCGGTTAGTAATCCGTTGTTAGAGGTTGCCGATATTGCAGGATTATCAAAACTGGCAAAAAAGCATAACCTGAAGCTAGTGGTTGATAATACCTTTTCACCTTTATCAGTGTCTCCTGTGCAATTAGGTGCTGATATTGTGATACATAGTTTAACAAAATTCATTAACGGCTCAAGTGATACGGTTGGTGGTGTTGTTTGCGGAACACAAGAATTTATAAACGAATTACGCAGTGTAAATGATGGTGCCTGTATGCTATTAGGTTCTACTATGGACAGTTTAAGAGCTGCTTCTATTTTGAAAAATTTACGCACACTTCATATCAGAATGCAACAGCACAGTTTGAATGCTACCTATTTGGCTGAAAAATTTGAAGCTGACGGTTTAAAAACGGTTTATCCAGGTTTGGCTTCGCATCCATCACATAAATTATTCAAAAGCATGATGAATGAAAAATATGGTTTTGGTGGTATGTTAACTATAGATGTGGGTTCATTAGAAAAAGCCAACGCATTAATGGAATTGATGCAAGAGAAAAATTTAGGCTATTTAGCCGTTAGTTTAGGGTTTTATAAGACCTTATTTTCTGCACCTGGTAGTTCAACATCATCAGAAATACCTGAAGACGAACAAAAAGAAATGGGCTTGAGTGATGGACTTATTCGTTTCTCTATTGGATTAGATGCCGATATTGAACGCACATATAAAACCATGCGCGCTTGTATGGAATCTTTAGATATTTTATAAAAATACGAGTAGGCAAATTAATACCAATTTTTCGTCAATCTGAATTAATTTCAGAACCATAGGACACTGATTATTTAAGGAGTATGTTTAAACGTACTCCTTTTTTATATCCAATAATCAATATCTCATAGGTTGCACATGAAATTAGTATTTGCATACTTTAACCGAAAATCGTAACATTACAATCCTAACAAAACCAACCAGAAGATGCAAGACGATAAAAATCTCTCTAATATTGAAATGGAAGACCAAACAATCATTGAAAATAAAGAATTAAGTATTTGGGAAGCTCTAATCCCAGTGGTTATTTTAATGATGTTGTTGGCTTATAATATCTTTTTTGCAGATGGTAAAGCGTTAGGTGAATATTCCAATCAATTTATTTTATTGTTAGGAGCTGGAGTTGCTGCTGTTGTTGGTTTTTTTAATAAAGTCCGCTTCCAAATCATGATGAAGGAAGTTTGGGAAAACTTACAAAGTGTATTTGTTCCTATCATGATTTTATTTTTAGTTGGTGCTTTAGCTGGAACTTGGCTTATTAGTGGTGTTATTCCTGCCATGGTTTATTACGGCTTACAAGTATTAAGCCCATCCATATTTTTACCAGCTTCGGTTATTATTTGTGCAGTTATTTCTATTGCTACAGGAAGCTCATGGACTACATCTGCAACCGTTGGTATTGCTTTAATTGGCATTGGTAGCGCATTAGGAATTCCAACCGGAATGATTGCTGGAGCTGCTATTTCTGGTGCGTATTTTGGTGATAAAATGTCGCCTTTAAGTGATACTACCAACCTAGCGCCTGCTATGGCTGGAACGGATTTATTTACACACATTCGTTATATGGCGTTTACAACTGTTCCTACGGTTATAATTACGTTGATCGCTTTTTCCATTATGAGCATGTCTATTGACACGACAGGAACTGCTGATTTAAGTAGTTTACTAATTAGTATTGAAAATACTTTTAACATTACACCGTTATTATTCATTGTACCGCTTGTTGTAATTGCCTTAATACTTTTAAAAACAAAACCACTTATTGCTCTTGGAGTTGGTGTGCTTTTAGCAGCTGTTTTTGCCTTTATATTTCAACCCACAATTTTAGATGGTTTAGGCGATTCCAAATTAGGCGCAACCGTAAATGCTATTTTAACCGACACTCAAATTGTAACAGATAATGAAAAACTAAATGATCTTTTTGCTGCAGGCGGTATGAAAGGGATGATTTGGACCATTCTACTAATTTGTTGTGCTATGTTTTTTGGTGGTATAATGGATGCTATTGGTGCATTGGCTAGAATTACTAAAGTTCTTTTATCGTTTGCGACTTCTGTATTTGGTTTATTTGCTAGTACAGTTATTAGTTGTTTAGGTTTAAACACTATTGCTAGCGATCAATACCTAGCCATTGTTATTCCAGGAAAAATGTTTAAAAAAGCCTACCAAGATAGAGGTTTAGCGCCTGAAAATTTAAGTAGAACACTGGAAGACTCCGGAACTGTAACGTCTGTATTAATTCCTTGGAATACTTGTGGTGCTTATCAAAGTAGTGTATTAGGTGTTTCCGTTGCAGATTATTTTGTGTTTGCTATTTTCAATTGGTTAAGTCCTTTTATGACCTTGTTTTTTGCGGCTTTAAATATTAAAATAAGGCAAATAACATCTAAATAAACTTAAACTATCGACATTTAAATTTACTATAAGATAAAACTATACTTCAATAAGGAATAAAAATTTTGTTTCCCTGTAATACCTACTTCTTGTGTTTATATTTGTACTATAGAAATTTATTAATAATTAAAACATAAAAATATGGCATTTGTAGGAAAAAAATTTCCAGATTTAAACGTTGACGCGATGAACGATATGGGCGACACTTTTAAAGTGAACGTTCTTGAAGAAGCAATCAACAACAAGAAAAAAGTAGTATTATTTTGGTACCCAAAAGATTTTACCTTTGTATGTCCAACTGAATTGCATGCATTTCAATCTGCAGTGAAAGAATTTGAAAAACGTAATACCATAGTAATTGGTGCGTCTTGTGATACACCTGAAGTACACTTTGCTTGGTTAAACACAGCAAAAGATAATGGTGGAATTGAAGGCGTTACCTACCCAATTTTAGCGGATACAAACAGAAACTTGGCATCTACTTTAGGTATTTTAGATATTACTAACGAGCAATACAATGAAGACACAGGAATTGTAACTGTTGATGGAGATAACGTGACATACAGAGCTACTTACTTAATTGACGAAGAAGGAACTGTGTTCCATGAAGGTATTAACCATATGCCAGTTGGAAGAAATGTAAACGAATTTTTACGTTTAATTGATGCTTACGCACACGTTCAAAAAAATGGTGAAGTTTGTCCTGCAAACTGGGAAGAAGGAAAAGACGCTATGCAAGCAAATGCCAAAGGTACTGCTGCATATTTAGCATCTCACTAATTTTTTCTAACATTATAACAAAATGAATTAAGTCCTTTCTTATTTGAAAGGACTTAATTTAAACAAAATTCAAAATTATGGTACAGGAACTCGAACAAGATAATTTACAAGACATTATTAAAAATAATGATACAGTAATTGTGCAATACTCGGCAACATGGTGTGGAAACTGCCGTATCATGAAACCAAAATTTAAAAAATTAGCTACAGAACATGAAGGTGCAACTTTTGTGATTGCTGATGCGGAAAAATTTCCAGAAAGTAGAAAATTAGCAACGGTTGACAATTTACCCACCTTTGCAACTTTTAAAAAAGGTGAATTTGTAGGACAAGAACAGACTAATAAGTTTGATGTATTAAAAGAATTAGTTGATAACGTAATGTAAATTCTATGAAACTACCTGTAATAAAGCATTTAACCCAGTTTATTGAAGAAAATGACGAGGATTATGTACTGGAGACCATTGAAACGCTAGAAGCTTTAACCGAAGTCCCATCTTTAAAAGATGAAGAGTTAGATGTTATTGGCGAACTCATTTCCAATATGTATGGTGCTATTGAAGTGAATAAAATGATTAAAGAAGGAACACCAAAAAAGGAAGCTCTAAATAGTTTTATGAAGCGTGTTCTTGGATCTATTGACAAGTAAATACTGTTTATTTTAAACATAAAAAAGCCTCTAAATTACGTTTTAGAGGCTTTTTAAATTCAAATAAAATTATAGACTAATTCTTATTTAAGATTTGGGTAATAAAACCGTGTCAACAACATGAATAACACCATTTGACTGGTTAACATCTGTAATAGTCACTTGGGCTGAATTTCCATTTTCATCAGTAATATATACTGCATCACCTTTCATCCAAGCCGTTATTGTACCACCACTTAGCGTTTCAATTTTAGCTTTTCCATTTCCTTTTTTAATCATTTTCATAATATCTTTAGCGTTCCATTTTCCGGAAACAACATGGTATTTTAAAATACTTTTTAACATCATTTTGTTTTCCATCATCAATAAATTATCAACGGTTCCTTTAGGTAATTTATCAAAAGCACTATTAGTTGGGGCAAAAACGGTGAAAGGACCTTCGCTCGATAAGGCATCTACTAAATCGGCAGCTTTTACAGCAGCAACTAGTGTTGTATGGTCCTTAGAGTTTACGGCATTTTCAACAATATTTTTTGTAGGATACATTTCAGCACCACCTACCATTTTCGTGTCTTGCTTCATCATGTTATCTTGAGCATTGACCTTTATTGAAAACATAAAGGCGAATAAACAGGTTGCAATAGTTACTAGTTTTAAATTTTTCATTTCGTTTTTTTTTAGGTTATTAATTTGTTTACACTCTATAAACGTAATTTTCATGGAAGCGGTTTTTTATTTTATCAAAAAAAATAGTATTTATGTACTATCATTGGTTAAAAC
>CBFHJN010000055.1:0-13863 GCA_965655805.1 Flavobacteriaceae bacterium | reverse complement strand
TGTTTAAAGGGTATTTTAAAAGAAACTTGCTTTCTAAAAAACCGTCATTATACATTTTCGATTTGTGCAGATTAAGCTACCTTTGTAATCTATACACCAAATAAATGCCATTATTTTCTATAATCATTCCGTTATACAATAAGGAACATTTTATTGTAAAAACGCTTCAAAGTGCTTTAAATCAAACGTGCAAAGATTTTGAAATCATCATCATTAACGATGGCTCAACGGATACTAGTTTAGAGAAAATCAAACAAATTTCAGATTCTAGAATTTCTGTTTTCACCATCGAAAATCAAGGTGTATCCCATGCTAGAAATTTTGGGATTGATAAAGCATCAACAGAATACATTGCGTTTTTAGATGCGGACGATTTATGGTTGCCGAACCATTTAGAATCTTTAAAACAACTTATTAAAACCTATCCAGATTGTGGATTATATGCCAATGCCTATGTAAAGAAAATGGCTGACATGTCGCTGGACTCCTACTACAGAAACATTCCAGAAAATTGGCAAGGTATTGTTCCCGATTATTTTGAATCTAGCTTAAGTAGCAGCATTGCGTGGACGTCGGCTGTGGTTGTACCTAAAAAAATTCTGAATATATTAAAGGGTTTTGATGAAAACATCACACTTGGTGCTGGTGAAGATACCGATTTATGGATTCGTATTGCTTTAAACTATCCTGTGGCTTTTAATAATAACGTGACAGCTATTTACAATTTGCACGCGGATAACAGAATTTCAAATTCGAACACCAATTTACGTCAGTTTTTAGATTTAGATGTTTATGAGGAAAACGCAAAAAGCAACCCATCCTTAAAAAAATATATTGATATGAATCGATTTTCAATAGCGCTTCAATATAAGTTGGCTGGAAACAAAAAACAGCAAGCGCATTATTTAAAGCATTTGGACAGAAATAGCTTGAACGGCAAACAACGTTTTATAATGGGTTGCAATAAAAATATGCTGATTTTATTACTAAAAACTCAAAAGGTATTACGCCAATTACACATTGACTTAAGTCCGTTTAAATAATTCGAAATCGTCATAATCTCGAATATAATCGGTTTCGTCATATGCTTCTGAAGCTAAAACTAAACAAACCGATCCAGAGGAAAAATTATCAATTTCTCGCCAAATACCAGGAACAATTAGCAAGCCTTTATTGGGTTTATTTAAAGTGATTTTTCGTTCGTTTTCACCATCCTTAATATGCACTTCAAAACTACCGCTTAAAGCAACTAACATTTGATAGAGTTTTTTATGCGCATGACCACCTCTGTAGGAATCACTTGGCACATCATATAAATAATACACCCTTTTAATATCAAACGGAATACACTCCTTCTCTACTACAGCAAGCTTTCCACGCGTATCACTTACGGTCGGGACTTCAATAATTTTAACGTCGTTTATACTCGTTTTCATGTAAAGAATTAATTAGTTGATTCCAGTTTTTGCTTATTGTTTCAACAGAAAATTTAGCGACACTTTGTTTGGCGTTTGCTTTGCAATGTTGGTAAAGTGTTTTATCAAATATAAAACTATTCATGGCTTCAGCTAAAGCATTTGCATTATAATTTTCAACTAGCAATCCGTTATAACCATGCTCAATAATTTCATTTGGTCCAGATTGGCAATCCACGGAGATAACTGGCGTTTCTAAAGATAATGATTCTGGCAACACTAATGGAAATCCTTCATAACGACTACTTAAAACCGTAAATTTTGCCTGTTTTACGTATGGATACGGATTATTAGTTTGCGACTTAAAAACGACATCCGATTCTAAATTTAAAGTCTGAACGTAATCTTTAAGTATAGCTTTATCGGTTCCACTGCCTAAAATCAAGAGTTTGATAGTGCTATCAACTAATTTCGATTTCCCATAGGCATCAATTAGCAATTTTAAGTTTTTAGATTGATCATCTAATCTTCCATAAAACAGGATGTATTCTGAATCTAAAAATATATCAGAAATAATTTCTGATGCGCGATTTTGAATGTCTTTAAAGTCAAATCCATTATGAATGGTTGAAATATTTTTTAAATTATATTTCGCTTTAAAATGATGTGTTATAGCTTTTGAAACACCCATCATCACTTCATTTTGATATAAAAAACGACTTAACCAATCCTGTTTTGGAAACATGATATTCTTTTCAAACGAATGAATCACATAAACCGTTGGCGCTTTATAAATGAATTTAGAAATAATAAATTCGCGATAACTTTGAACACGCGAGCGATGATCAATAATCACATCAAAATTTTGTGTTTTCAAATACTTTCGGAACTTGAAAAGTCTTGAAATTCTATTGCTTACTGAATTGCTTTCAGATTTATAAAGTCCCAAATTGAACAAGGTTCCAGAATAGGCATAAAAAATATCTGGATAAACCGTTACTATATGAACATCAAAGCCAAGTTTAGAGAACATAGTTGACTGCAAAGCGGCAGCATGCTGCGCACCACCTTTTCCAAGGGAAGATACTACCAAACAAATCTTTTTATTGTTACTTTGCAAGAATTCAGATTTAGAAATCAAATATAGTAAATGAAAATCTTATTATTAGGAGAATACAACTCTTCACACTATACTTTAAAAGAAGGTTTGGAAAAATTGGGACACACCGTGTTAGTTGTTGGCCATGGTGATGGATTTAAAAGGCGTAAAGTAGATATTAAATATGACTTGAAATACGCGACTGGTTTATCTGGAAAACTGAAGTCTGTTTTATACCGACTTTTCAAGTTTGATTTAACCTCTTGGTACGTGAAGAAACAATTTGATGAATTCAAAGACCGATTAACAGGTTTTGATGTGGTGCAATTAATTAATGAAACCGCTTTTAATACCATACCAAAAGTAGAAAAAGAGTTATTAAATTATATTTTTAAAAACAATAAAAACGTTTTTTTACTATCCTGTGGCACAGACTACATGAGTGTTAAATATGCCATGGAACAAAAATTCCGGTATTCTATTATGACACCTTATTTCGAGAAAAAAGGAACAAAAAAAGAATTCTGGCATGCTTTAATGTATGTAACCAAACCTTATGCTGAATTACACGAATACGTCTATAGAAATATTAAAGGTGTTTTGGCTAGCGATTTAGATTATCATATTCCGTTATTAGGACATGAAAAATATTTGGGCATGATGCCAAACCCTATAAATCTTGAAAAATTAGATTTTGTAGAATTACCTGTAACTGATAAAATTGTCATTTTTCATGGTATCAATGAAAATAATTATTATAAAAAGGGCAATGATATTTTTGAAGATGCTTTAGAAATAGTCAAGAAAAAATACGCTAATAAAATTGAAATTATTACTGTAAAAAGCTTGCCATATCAAGACTATATAAAAGCTTTTGACCAAGCACATATATTATTGGATCAAGTTTTTGCTTATGACCAAGGATTTAACGCACTGGAAGCTATGGCAAAAGGTAAAGTGGTTTTTACAGGAGCAGAGCAAGAGTGGTTAGATTATTATACTATTGAAGCAGGTACTATTGCTATTAACGCGCTTCCAGATGCCGAACAAATTGCCAAAAAATTAGAATGGCTTATTTTACATCCCGAAAAAATAAGTGAAATATCAAAAAATGCGCGCGCTTTTATAGAAAAAGAACATCATTATGTAGATGTAGCTAAATTGTATTTAAAAGCCTGGGAATCTAAACTCTAGGAAAACGTAATTCTAACGAAACTCTAGTTATATCTTTATTCTTATTTACAGCAGCTCCATGAATTAAAAAAGGTGTAAAAATTAAAGCTTCACCTTGTTTGGGGTTTGGTCTAATCATCTTAATACTTCCTGCCTTGGTTTCCAAAATGCAAGGCACATAGTATATGTTGCCGTTTATTTCAGCACCTTTACTTTCCGTTCTTAAAATCTCATTTTCAGGAATCAAGTGACTACCAGAAAAAACAGGCAATGACGAGTTTTCATTACAGCCTTCAATAGGAATCCAGACATTTATAATATCTTCCCAATAACTCAAATACCCATCGCGATGTGGTGGATTTATATCTAAAGAATTGGGTCTGCTAATTCGAATTTGAATGTGAGATTTCTGTAATTCTTCAACCCAAGACGTCAGTTTATAACCCAAAATATTCCCAAAACGTTCCGCGAGTGTATCTATATTAAAATCGAAATCTTTGTTTTCTAAATTTCTGGTAATGTTGATTACTTGGTTGTGCAATGCATCCGTATTTACCACTTCATGATATTTGGCGAGCGTAAATTCCGATTCATTAAACTGAATATTATTAGCCTTTATAGCATCCATAATATTTTGGGTGAGTGATTTTTTTAAACGTTCAAATTCATCATTTATAAAAGCAGAAACCACTTTAAAACCTTCATGTTCCCAAGACATTTTAGATAAAACACTATTGGATTTATTGTAGAGCAATTCATTTTTCCCCCAGAAAAATTCCCCTTTTACGTTGAACTCGTAAGGTGTATCATCTATATAAATATGACAGGATTTTGTATTCATAATTAGGAATCTAACGTGTTATTATCATCCAAATCATCTTCAGAAATCACACCAAATAACGACGAACTGAAAATTAATAAAATCAACCCGTAATATAAAACATAGGATGCAAAGTGTGCAATATTAGCACCTTTTACACCATATATATCTATAAAATAAATACTCATTAAATAGAGAATACCAACTGAAAATGCTTCGGTTATGATGTAATGCCAAAACATTTTTTTAGCTAAAAACTGGTAGGCAATAACAATGGAAAGTACTTTTATAAAATCGCCTAATAATTGCCATAAGAACAAGTCGGCAACTGGTTCAAATTCTTCCGTAAATACGACTAGAACAATAATATGTCTCAATAAATAAATCACGAATAAACCAGCTGCAAAAATAGGAATAATAGATTTGTAGAAATTAAATACTTCGGCTCTAAATTCCTTTTTATTATCAATTTCGGAAAAACGCGGTAAAATATAAAGCGTTAATAAAGACGAGACAAACATGAGATAATAATGAGACAACCTATTCATAGCTTCCCAATGTCCAGCTTCTTTTAGTCCAACCGTATCGGTTATATAATTACGGATGGCAATGGCTACAATAGGCAGTAAAAATGCCGAAAATATAGCCATAATAGAATAGGAGCTCAATTTTTTTACATAGTCAAAACTAATATGCTTTACTTGAATTAAATGTGCTAAACTGCGTCTGTTTGCAATGCCCACGAGCGTAATAAAAAACAGCAAGGATTCTGCAATAACCACTGAAATTAAGGCACCATCAATACGCTCTTTATAGATTAAAAGAATGGTTATTGAGAGTCCGAAAATCTGACCAATAATGTTAATAATAATCAGGATTTTATATTTTGAAAACCCATTTAGGATTCCAAAAACAAACATGTTTAAGGCATAAAACGGCAACGCAATAGCCATAATTCGAATCACATACGCGTAATCATTATAATAATTGAACACATAGTCATTGATGGCTTCGGCATTAAAATAACACAAAAAGGAAACAATAATTGTCGATATAAATCCAAGATAGAAGATAGTAGAAATTGTTTTACTAAGCTCAATCGTATTTTCCTTGAATTCCGCTACATATTTCACCACACCATTATACAAACCTAATGTAGAAAGTGCTTGAGCCGAACTTAAAAAATTTCGTAAATTCCCAATCAACGCAAAACCTTCAGATCCCACGTAAATTGCAATGGCCTTAGATGTCAGAAACCCTGAAATGATTTTAATAATCATGGAAACCGAGTTCAAAGAGGCGACTTTAAACAGGACATTGTTATTTATATAATTTAGTAGTCTTTTCAATTAGTAGGTATTTAAAACAGTAATAATTTTAGATATTTCAGATTGTGTTAAAATGGGACTGATAGGAATACTCACCACCTGTTTATGTATTAATTCTGTAATTGGCAATTGCAATTTAGCAAATTCTGATAACGCCTTTTGTCTATGAGGCGGAATAGGATAATGAATAAGTGTTTCTATTTCATGCTTTTTTAAATAGTCCACAAAAGCTGTTCTATTTTCAACCTGAACCACAAATACATGAAATACATGATTTTCAGAACCATCATAAAATGGTAGACTAATTTTGGGATTATTTATATCCTTTAAATATTGGTTAGCTACTTTTCGTCTTTGACCATTATCAGCATCTAAATCTGGTAATTTAATATTTAAAAAAGCTGCTTGTAAAGCATCAAGTCGATTATTGAAACCTAAACGCGTATTGACGTATTTTTCTTCAGAGCCATAATTGCGCAATTCCAAAACTAAATTTGCTAACGCTTCATCATTTGTTGTTACGGCTCCAGCGTCACCCAAAGCACCCAAATTTTTCCCTGGATAAAAACTAAAAGCAGCTGCATCTGACAAATTTCCAGCGCGTTTTCCGTTAGAATTTTTAGCGCCTTGTGCTTGAGCCGCATCTTCAATTACCAATAAATTATGTTTCTTGGCTAGTTGATTAATCCCATCCATATTTGCTAATTGCCCATATAAATGAACGACCAAAACAGCTTTTGTTTTTGGTGTGATATGTTTTTCAATTTCAGAAGGATTTAGGTTGAACGTTTTAGAATCTGGCTCAACAAAAACTGGTTTTAAATCAGCATGAATAATGGATAGAATACTTGCTATAAACGTATTTGCCGGAACAATAATTTCATCGCCTGGTTTTAATTTACCCAAAGAAATATAGGCTTTAAAAATTAAAATTAACGCATCCAAACCATTGCTAGTTCCTATAGCATATTTAGTTCCACAAAAATGAGCGAAATTGTCTTCAAAATTAGATACTTCTGCACCTAAAATGTAGTAGCCACTATCCAAAAACTGTTTGAATTTTTCTTGAAATGCCACATCATATCGCGCATTTATAGCTTGAAGATCTAGAAATTTTATCATAGCATCACGTTATTTAGTTTCTCATGATGCTGCAATGGCACAGAATAAAAATCTTGTTTAATGGCTCTTGCTCCAAAACCTTCCTTCCAATATAGCAATCCTGAATTGACTTGCTTACCCTGATTTTCGTTTGAAATGCCGAAATCGAAAAATGGTTTGCTCTTGTAAACCTCTGTCAACAAATAGTCATGAAGAAAATCCAAACTACCTAATTGATTTTTGTCTGCATTTGCTGAAATATATTGAGAATGTGCCACACATTCCGTTACAAAAATGGTGGTTCCAGCTACTAAACTATCATTTTTGTAAACGTTAAATTGTTGAATATGATTTGGAAAACGTTGATGTAGCAATTTAATTTCTTCTAAAGAATGAACCGGTTGTGCGTCATGTTTTTCTTGAAGATTGGGAATGAGAATGGTATTCCAAAAATCATCAAAATAATTATCATTTTTTATGACCAATTCATTCTTAATAGCGCGTTTCACACCATCTTTTCTGTCTTTTGAAAACACTATTTTTTGAGATAGATTCACAACTGAAAGCATATCACGTCTTGATAATTTAGCTTCTAACAGAAACATAATATACTCCAATTCATCATTAGGTATTTGACTATAAATAGTCGGTAATTGTTTTAACTCTAAAGTTTCAAAGCCTTGTAATTCATAAAACTGAAGGACGCTTTTAAAAACGTCCATAACCGAATGGAATTTTAATTTAGCATTACAAACCAATCCTCCATAGGTTAGACCTTGATGACTAAAAACCTCCTTACCTACTTTATTTGCTGGAAAAACAGCAATTGGTTTTTCATTTTTAAAAACAATGACAGACGCATCTTGAAACCGATCTTGATGATATTCCATAAAATCTCTATGAAACAAAAATGTTCCATTTTTAGCAGCATGAACCAATTTATTCCAATCTGAATAAAATGACGGATCATAAAACTGCACAGAATATGAAGAATTATTTAAAGTACTATTTGTCAAAATTTAAATTTAGTTATAAGCGGTTTTAAAAACCACCAATCGCGTTCTTTAAAATACAATAAGACACTTATGATGATTAAAAATTCAAACGGAAAACTGAATCTATTATTAGTACCATAAGTAACAATTGCCTGTAATATTGATGCTATAAATATAACGGACATTATGATAAAACCGATATCAATCCGCCTATTTTTAATGGCTTTTACAATTAAAACTGGAACTAGTAGTAAAAAGATAAATCGGAATAAATATAAAATTGGCTCTTGAATATACCAAATGCCACGAAATAGTTTATTGGCATATTTGAAATTGAAATCGTTGTAATTCCAATACAGTGTGGGCTTCCAGAAATCGCGCCAGGAATAAAATACCACTTGATGCACATATGCCGTTGGGTTATTGGCAATGGTTACTTTGGCATACTCGGTTAAAGCTTTTGATAATTCTGAAAACTCCAGTTCATACTGATCATAGGCACCATCGTCATAGGCATACCAAATAGACATGGCAATATCTTTGTTTTTTAAAATAGCTTCATCACGATACGTAACATAAGGTTCGGAAAGCCAGTTGTATTTGTCAGGCGATTTTTCAGCAAAACGCACACAATTTTGTGAAATGTAGACACCTGTTAAAGTGGTAGTGGAAAAATAACCATGATGTTTTTCTATCACTGATGACCATCCTAAATACACCAAAACAGGAAATACCAAAATGATGAATCGCGATGCTAATAGTTTGAAATTTCTTGGGTCTTTTAAAAACCAAAACCCATATAATACGAATGGAATGAATAGATAAAAGGGTTTTGTCAATACTAAATAGCCAAAAACCAAACCGAGGATGATATGAAAGGCAAAAGTTTTTTTATGCAAAGTAATTAAATAGAAAACGAGCGAGATTAGCAATAAAACAAACGATTCCATAAGAATTGCTGTTTCAAAAAAATAAATATGGATAAAGGTTTGTAAAAAGAGGGTTATGTATAAACTTTGCTTTTTAGAAAAGCGTAAATTTTGTAAAAGTAAATACCATAGAATGGCTGAAAAAATGCCAAATAAAAACTGATAAAATACCGTAACATATAAGTTTCTGAATGCCAGAAATAAAATTAACGCATAACCTGGTGTTCGTGCGCCATCATAATCGCCATAGGTCCATGTAGCAATATGTTGTGACAAATCAATATAACCAGAACTATCTGGATATATAGTAACATGGGTATAAAACACAAAAAAAATAAGAATCCGCATCAGCACGCCAAAGGCGGTTATGTAGCGTAAATTCTTATCTCTTATCATGTAATATATATTTATAACTGCCTTAAATATTATCTTTTCAAACTTACCAATTCTTAATAATATGTTTATTCGTAAAGTAAACGTTCTTTTTACTAGCGGTTTGCTTGCTTAAAATATTTAATTGCAATGAGCCTAAAACAAAAACGCCAATACTGATTAATAAAGAATTGAAAAGTGTTGCCATTAATGTACTACTCCAACCAGGAACAGCTACTTCAATTATATATTTTTTATAGAGAATAAAGCCAGTTAAAAAAAGAATGCCCAAAATCAGGAACATACACAGTTTGATAAAAACGAAGAGCAAATTTTGGGCATTTTCAACAAAGGAATTCACGGCATGATAAAATAAGTTTTTAAAACCCATTTTCGATTTTCCTGAAATACGCTGATTCCGATGCCATTTTATTTTTGTTTTATGGCATTTCTGGTTGTCTAAAAATGCTGCTAAATGCACAAAGTTATTTTCGGTAGTTATTGTGACCAATTTAGGACTCAACATACAGAAGTTTCCAAAGTTTAAGCGTTTCCCGATAACCAGTTTAAACAAACTCTGGTACAAGCGATAAAAGAATTTAAAGCGCCAATTTTCATTACGTTTTCCACGAATTACTTGCACTAAATCCATAGTATTATGATTCAATAATTCCTGTATAGCAGCAGGATCATCTTCGCCATCAGCATCCATAATGATGACATTGTCAAAATTTTTAGTTTCCGCATAAAGCAAGCCTTGCTGGATTGCTTTTTGATGACCCATATTAAATTTTAAAGCTAATAAAACGCTATTAATAGAAGGTGTCGTAATTTTTAAATTTTCTATATGCCTTTTGGTGTCGTCCAGAGAACCATCATCAATAAATATTAATTCGAATAAAAAAGGGAGTTTTTCCAATTCAGAAACCAATTGAGTCGTCAGAATATCAATTCCTGAACTTTCGTTAAAACAAGGTAAAAGAATGGCTATTTTTTTCATTATTACTTAAAAAGTTCTCATTAAAACTTCGCTTTTATATTTTTAACACATCCCAAAACGCGAACTAGTTGGGTGGCATTTGGTGTAAATATAATAAAAGTCTCATCTTTTGTTATCAATAAATAACAAAGTTTGTGGATGTGATATGAGCGTTGGAAATAAAAAAGAGGAACCGTTTTAAGGGCTCCTCTTTAATTTATAAATTAGTTAACAAGATTAATTAAAAATTCTTGTTACGTTTTCTTTCAACTTCTGTTAAGAAAATTTTACGCAAACGAATATGGTTTGGTGTTACCTCAACATACTCATCTTTTTGAATATATTCTAAGGCTTCTTCTAAAGAGAATTTAATTGCCGGAACAATCTTCGCTTTATCATCAGCACCAGAACTACGAACGTTACTTAATTTTTTAGTTTTGGTAACGTTTACAGCCATATCATCACCACGTGAGTTTTCACCAATAACTTGACCTTCATAAATATCTTCACCTGGATCCACGAAAAACTTACCACGATCTTGTAATTTATCAATAGAATATGGAATAGCTTGACCTTTTTCCATAGATACTAAAGAACCATTTTGACGTTCTGGAATACCACCTCTTAAGGGTTGGTATTCTTTAAAACGGTGAGCCATAATAGCTTCACCAGCAGTAGCCGTTAATAATTGGTTACGTAAGCCAATAATACCACGAGAAGGCACTAAAAACTGACACACCATACGGTCGCCTTTAGCTTCCATACTAGTCATTTCGCCTTTACGCATGGTAACCATTTCAATAGCTTTACCAGAAACGTGCTCTGGTAAATCAATAGTCATTTCTTCAATTGGTTCACATTTAACGCCATCAATAACTTTGATGATTACTTGTGGCTGTCCAATTTGAAGTTCATAACCTTCACGACGCATGGTTTCAATTAAAACCGATAAGTGCAATACACCACGGCCAAACACCATAAATTTATCAGCACTATCCGTTTCTTCAACACGAAGTGCTAAATTCTTTTCAAGTTCTTTGAATAAACGGTCTTTAATATGACGTGAAGTCACGAATTTACCATCTTTACCAAAAAATGGCGAATCGTTAATAGTAAACAACATACTCATGGTTGGCTCATCAATAGCAATTGTTTTTAAACCTTCTGGATTTTCAGCATCAGCAACCGTATCACCAATTTCAAAACCTTCAAGACCTACAATAGCACAAATATCACCAGCTTGAACTTCGTCAACTTTTTTACGTCCTACACCTTCAAATGTGTGTAGTTCTTTAATTTTACTTTTTACAATAGAACCATCGCGTTTTACTAATGAAATTTGCTGGTTCACTTTTAAAGTTCCTCTTGTTAAACGACCAATTGCAATTCGTCCTGTAAAAGACGAAAAGTCCAAAGATGTAATTAACATTTGGGTATTACCTTCTTCAATTTTAGCAAATGGAATATGCTCGATAACCATATCTAATAATGGCTCAATATTATCGGTTTCGTTTTTCCAGTCGTCACTCATCCAGTTATTTTTAGCTGAACCGTAAACGGTTGGAAAATCCAATTGCCACTCCTCTGCACCTAATTCGAACATTAAATCGAATACTTTTTCATGTACCTCATCTGGCGTACAGTTTTCTTTATCCACTTTATTTACAACCACACATGGTTTTAAACCTAAATCGATTGCTTTTTGCAATACAAAACGTGTTTGTGGCATAGGACCTTCAAAGGCATCAACTAATAACAATACACCATCAGCCATATTTAATACACGTTCTACCTCACCTCCAAAATCGGCGTGACCAGGTGTATCAATAATATTGATTTTGGTGTCTTTATAAATCACAGAAACGTTTTTAGACGTAATGGTAATACCACGTTCACGTTCCAAGTCATTATTATCTAAAATTAAATCACCCGTGTTTTCGTTTTCACGGAATAATTGACAGTGGTACATAATTTTATCAACCAAAGTGGTTTTACCGTGATCGACGTGCGCAATGATTGCAATATTTTTTATTTGAGCCATAATTAGTGCCTTATTTTAAGCGCGCAAATGTACGTTAATTTATCTAGGAAATGGGCATGAACACCAAGAAATGTTAACCACCTCGTTTTATAAGGGTTATATACCACTATTTGTAAGTAAAATCTGTAATTTACTGTTAGGTATGTATTTTAAAAAAGTAGAAATACCCCTTATTCTATTCAAAATTTTATTTCGTTAATAATATGTTATAAATCATTTTGAATATACGAACAATTTGTATATTTCGTTGTATAATAATTACTAGTAAATATATTTTTACCTCTTACTAATAGCAAAAAAAAGAGTTTAATATTTACTACAAAAAATAAGTTTAACTCTAATTTTTGTAGACATGAAGCCCGTACATAAGTATTACAAGTTTATCCCTTATTTATATTTTATTGCAGCTATAGCCTATTGGTTTACCGATGTTAATAGAAACGAAGGCATTTCAGCCTATCCCATTCTATTGTTTGCAGTACCTTTTGTTTGGCAACTTTTTAAACCAAGTAAACATTTAAATTTCACATTAGGAATTGTATTTGTCTGCTTATCATCCTATATGATTTTAGCTTACTTATCAGATTTACTACAAATAGTGTCTTTTTCAGAAACCGTGAAAAGCTTTATTATAGTTGGTGGACTATTTGTATTTACCAATTTCGTTATGTCACTATGGATGATAAGAAATAGCATTAAAAAAACGTTTTAAATGCGTACCTTTGACATCTAAAATTCAGTTTGAATGACTCTCAACGACATACCCAAAATAAAACACACCAATTCTGATAATTTTTTCCTTTTAGCTGGTCCTTGCGCCATTGAAAGCGAGGAAATGGCTTTACAAATTGCTGAAAGGATATTAAATATTACTAATAAACTTCAAATACCTTTTATTTTTAAAGGCAGTTTTAAAAAAGCCAATCGTAGTCGAATTGACAGTTTTACAGGAATTGGCGATGAAAAAGCACTTAAAATTCTAAAAAAAGTTTCTGAAACCTTTGATGTGCCAACTGTGACTGACATCCATGAAGTTTCTGATGCAAAAATGGCAGCGCAATATGTTGATGTTTTGCAAATCCCTGCCTTTTTAGTGCGCCAAACCGATTTAGTTGTTGCTGCTGCGCAAACAGGCAAAGTGGTAAACTTGAAAAAAGGGCAATTTATGAGTCCGGAGTCTATGAAACATGCAGTTCAAAAAGTTAAAGATTCAGGAAGTAATCAAGCTTGGATTACCGATAGGGGCACCATGTTTGGCTATCAAGATATGATTGTTGATTTTCGTGGCATTCCAACCATGCGCGAATACGCACCAACTATATTAGATGTTACCCATTCTTTACAACAACCTAACCAAACCGCAGGTGTTACAGGTGGTCGTCCAGATATGATAGAAACTATTGCCAGAGCTGGTATTGTGAATCATGTGGATGGTTTATTTATTGAAACCCATTTTGATCCTGCAAATGCTAAAAGTGATGGCGCTAATATGCTACATCTCAATAATTTGGAGAAACTATTAACCAATTTAGTGGCCATCCGGAAAACGATACAAAGTTTATAAATTTTTCAATTTGTAAAATAATTGGCCAAAAACATTTAATCACCTTA
>CBFHJN010000054.1:0-13884 GCA_965655805.1 Flavobacteriaceae bacterium | reverse complement strand
GTGACGAGGATACTTGTCTAATAGCTGGAAACTATACAGCAACTATCACATTTACGGCTGCTACGATTCCAGTTACAACTTTTGATTATGGTACGACACCATTCTGTTTATTAAACGGAACGACTATTTTACCAACATTAGGAACTGGATTTACAGCAGGTGGAACATTCAGTTCAACAACGGTAACGGTTGATGCAGCTACTGGTGAGGTCGATTTAACATCGGCAACAGTTGGTATGCATGACATTACCTATGTTATTGACGCAGATGAAACTATATGTTTGCAAGCAGGAGTGACAACTGCAACAATTGAAGTGGTGGAAACCATTGTACCTGAAACTATGTTTACGTACAATCAAGATGCCTATTGTTCAGCTAATACAAATGTGTTCCCTGTTTTAGGAACAGATTTCACAACAGGTGGAACCTTTAGTGCAGAAACAGGTTTATCATTAGATTCCGCAACAGGAGAGATTAATATATCAACAAGTACTGCTGGAAATTATACTGTAGCCTATACGGTTTTAGAAGATTTAACCAATTGTATTGAAGGTAGTTCAAGCACCTTCAGTTTAACAATAACAGACAGCATTACACCAGTTACAACCTTTGATTATGGTGCAACACCATTCTGTTTATTGAACGGAACAATAGTTTTACCAACATTAGGAACAGGTTTTACAGCTGGTGGAACATTCAGTTCAACAACCGTAACTATTGATGCTACAACTGGTGAAGTAGATTTAACATCCGCAACAACTGGTATGCATACCATAATATATACACTTAATGCAGATGCTACGAATTGTACACTTGCAGGCACATCATCTTCAACTATTGAGGTAGTTCAAGTAAATACTTCAATAACAGAATTTACGTATTCCGAAGATTTATATTGTTCTGACAGTCCAAATGTATTCCCAAATTTAGAATCTGGATTTACAACAGGCGGAACGTTTAGTGCAGAAACAGGCTTGTCTATTAATTCTAGTACTGGAGAAATAAACGTATCCGCCAGCTCATTTGGTAATTATACAATTGTATATGAAATTAATGAAGATGCAACGAGTTGTACTGAAGGTGGTATGAGTATGTTTGACATCACCATTATAGATACTGTTGATGTTTCTGTAGAAGGCGATTGTAATGGTCCAGACTATGTACTAACAGCCAGTCCTATTAACAATTCATTTAACCCTAATGATGTAACATATATTTGGAAGGACGCAAATGGAAACGTGGTTGGTCAAAATTCAAATGAATTCAATGTAACCAGTTATGCGACTCAAAACAATAATGTTATGGTACCAGCACAATTTTCTGTAACCATAGAATTCGGAAGTTGCTCATCAACAAGTTCATTTACAGCAGAACGTACTTCCTGTAAAGAAATCCCAAGAGGTATTTCGCCAGATGGAAACGGTAAGAATGATACATTTGATTTAACCGGTTATGGTGTAACTAAAATGGAAATATTTAGTAGAAACGGACGAAAAGTATTCGACTTTACAGGAAACTACACCAACCAATGGTATGGTCAGTCTAATAAAGGAAATGATTTACCAGATGGCACCTATTTCTATAGCATTCAAAAAGATGACGGTAGCAATGCAACCGGTTGGGTATTTATTAACAGAGCACAATAATCAAACATGAGAAAGCAATATAAAATACAGATGAAAAAAATATATTTTACACTCGCATTTGCGCTTATCATTTTTGCTAATGCATATGCTCAACAAGATCCGCAGTATACACAGTATATGTATAATATGAACGTTATTAATCCAGCCTATGCAGGTTCTAAAGAGAATTTGGCTATTGGTTTATTATACCGTTCACAATGGGTAAGTATTGATGATGCACCTAAAACAGCCACGCTTGCCGTACATAGTCCTGTTGGCAAAAATGTAGGTTTAGGATTATCGGTTATTTCAGATAAAATTGGACCTGTTGAAGAAAATAATGTGTTTGCCGACTTTTCTTATACCTTAAAATTAGGTGGCGAACACAAGTTAGCTTTTGGTATTAAAGGAGGTGCTACGTTTCAAAAAATAGGTTTATTTAGTGATATTGGTAACGGTTTTGTTACCGATGCTAATGATGAAGCTTTTAGCGAGAACACTAGCAATACCCATTTAAATTTGGGAGCAGGTTTCTTTTACTATACAGACAACTATTATGTATCGTTTTCCGTCCCAAATATGCTAAAAAGCACTTATTTGGATGTAACAGATAATGGACAAGAATACAAGTACGGAACGGATGTTATGCATTACTTTCTATCAGCAGGATATGTGTTTACCTTATCTGAAAACACCAAACTGAAACCATCCTTTTTATTAAAGTCGGCGTTTGATGCACCGACTTCATTAGATGTGTCTGCAAACGTATTATTCTTTGACAAGTTTGAATTAGGGGCAACCTACCGATTAGATGATTCGGTTGGTGCTATGGCAAATTTCGCAATAACGCCAAGTATTCGCGTAGGCTACGCTTATGATTATGTAACGTCTGAATTAAATGTAACCACATCAGGATCACATGAAATCATGTTGTTATTCGATTTGAACTTCCCGAAAAAAGTATCTATTTCACCTAGATTTTTCTAATATATAAATTATTAAAAATGAAAAAAATATACAGTCTTTTAAGCTTGATTTTCATTGTTAGCTCAAGCTTCGGACAAACAAAAGAATCTGAAAAGGCAGATAAACTATTTGATACCTATCAATATGTGGACGCCATAGATGCGTATTTGAAACTTGTTAAAGACAAAGATGTAGATGCACATGTTTATAAGCAGTTAGCAGATAGTTATTATAATGTTTTTAATATTGATGAAGCATCCAAATGGTATGCACGTGCGGTGGAAAGTGAGCAAGACGCAGAAACTTACTACCGTTATGCACAAGTATTAAGGTCCCAAGGGAAATATGAAGCTGCAAATAAACAAATGGCTGTTTTTTCGCAAATGTCACCTAGAGATCAACGTGCTGTAGCACATATGCAAAACCCTAACTATATTCCGCAGTTGGCAGATAAAAACAAACTATATGATGTATCAGAAACAGCAATAAATGATTCGGAACAAAGTGATTTTGGAGCTGTTCTGTCAAATAATAATATTTTGTATTTTGTTAGTACTAGAAACACAAGTAAAAAAGAAGATCAGTGGACAAATAATCCCTATTTGGATATTTATCAGTCTGTTCGAAGTACTGATGGAACCTTATCCGATCCTGAATCTGTAAGCGAGCTAAATACACCATATCATGATGGACCAATTACGTTAAGTTCAGATGGAAACACAATGATTTTTTCGCGTGATGGGCACAGCGAAAATTCCTTTAAAAAAATTAAGGATAAGAAAATAAAATTAGCCCAACAAGGCTTATATAAAGCTACATTAGTAAATGGTAAATGGGGAAATATTGAAGCTTTACCTTTTAATAGCAATGCGTATTCAGTAAGCCATCCAAGTTTAAGTCAAGACGGAAAAACACTTTATTTTGCATCCAATATGCCAGGAGGAATAGGGGATACAGATATTTGGAAAGTGAGTATTAATGGTAACACCTATGGCGAACCAGAAAATTTAGGTATACGCGTAAATACAGCTGGAAAAGAAGGGTTTCCATTTATAAGTGATAATACCATCCTTTATTTTGCATCAAGTGGTAGGCAAGGTTATGGTGGATTTGATATTTTTAAAGTAGATTTAAAATCATCTGAAAAAGCCATCAACTTGGGAAACGGTATAAATACTAAAAGAGACGATTTTGCTTTTAGTATTAATAGTGCCCTAAAAGTCGGATTTTTCTCATCAAACAGAACAGGGATTGATAATATTTATATGGCAATTCCTATTTGTCAATTTGAGGCTATTGCTTTGGTAACAGATGCTGAAACAAGCCAACAAATTTCAAACGCTATGGTATCAATTCTGGATGCTCAAAGCAATGTGATTGCCACTCAAAAAACGGATAACCAAGGCAAAACAAGTTTTAATGTAAATTGTGATTCTGGATATTCTATTACTATTTCTAAAGCCGGTTATGAAACATCTTTAATACCACTTACTGGTCCTTTTAATGAAGTACTAACTGTAAATGCATCCTTAACGCCAATCAATGAAATGATTACAGAAACTGAAGTAAAGTTGAAAAATATTTACTTTGAGTTTGATAAAAGCAACATTACTCAACAAGGTGCTTTAGAGTTGGATAAATTGGTTAAGATTATGAATGATTACCCTGAAATGAAAATTTTAATCAGATCACATTCAGATTCAAAAGGTAATGCGGAATACAATATGAAATTATCAGACAGGCGTGCTCAAGCAACCATGCAATACGTTATTTCAAAAGGTATCAATAAAGAACGATTATCCGCTAAAGGTATGGGAAGTACTGAACCAAAAATTGATTGTAAATCCAATTGTACGGAAGAAGAACATGCTCAAAATAGGCGATCGGAGTTTCTTATTGTTAAGGAATAACTGTTTTTGTTGTATTTTTAGTTAAAGAAGTTAAAGAAAGTAAAATTGAAATATTTAAAATAAGTTTATAATCAGTTAATACTATTTTTAAAAGATTGACTATAGGCATTTAGAAAGATGAAAAGGATATCCATGAGTAAATTAGTAGTTTTAAGTTTTTTTATAGCCTTGTTTTCTCAAGTACAAGCGCAAGAACCTAACGATTGTGTGAATGCCATAACCGTGTGTGGTAACGATACTTTTGCATCTAATGTTCAAGGACCTGGAAATGTACAAGAACTATCAGGTTGTAATAATGGGAATCCTGTAACCGAGCAAAATATTTTTTGGATTAAAATTGATATTGTCCAAGGTGGAACCCTTGGTTTTGATTTAATTCCTAATGATCCTGCACTTGCAGTAGATTATGATTTTTGGGTATATGGACCAAACCGTTTGTGCTCTAATTTGGGAAGTCCTATTCGCTGCTCAACTACAAACCCAGTTGCTGCTGGACTAGCCAATAATCATACAGGTATGAGTAGCGCAACAATTGTAACACAAACAGGTCCAGGTGCAAATGGAACGGGTTATGTGTATTGGTTAAATGTATTGCCAGGCGAATCATACTATATTGCCATTGATAGATTTATAGGAGATGATGGTTTTCAAATACAATGGACCGGTTCAGCAATGAATGGAACGGGAGCTTTTCCCGAGCCACCATCCGCAAATGTTATTGATGATGTGTTAACTTGCAGTAGTAACCCTAATATTGGCTTGTTCGATTTAAATAGTTTAAAAAACAGTATCAATTCAGATCCAGGCACTACTATTGACTTCTATCCTACTTTAGCTGATGCTACCGATGGTACGAATGTTTTACCTATTTTTTACTCCAATACATCCAATCCTCAACAAATTTATGCTAAAGTAACATCTGGTGCTACCGATTGTTATTCTATTGTCGATTTTAATTTAGTGGTTTCAGCGGTTCCAACCGCAACCGTTGCAGTTTCCGATACGGATATTTGCGAGGGCGATTCTGTGACATTTACAGTTTCTGGAACTCCCAATGCAACGGTCTTTTATAATATAAATAATGGGACCTCTCAAAACGTACTTTTAGATGCTTCAGGAACTGGAACTATTATTGAAAACCCAACAACTAATATCTCTTTTGAGTTGGAGGACGCACAAATATTAGATTCTAATAATAATATAATTTGTTCGCAAGCAGTCACGGATGTAATTTTAGTTACGGTAAACGCTACTTTAACGCCTATGTTTACTCAAGTGGCACCAATTTGCCAAGGCGAAACATTAGGGCCTTTACCAACAACTTCTAATAACGGTGTCACTGGAACATGGAGTCCAGCTTTAGATAATACAGCAACAACTACCTATACCTTTACACCAAATGCTGGTCAATGTGCTGTAAATCAAACCATGGAAGTTATTGTAAATCCTTCTGTTACACCTGTTTTTAATCAAATAGCAGCTATTTGCGAAGGCGAGACATTATCACCATTGCCAACAACATCAACAAATGGCATTATTGGAACTTGGAGTCCAGCTTTAGATAATTCAACGACTACAACGTATACATTTACACCAAATGCAGGACAGTGTTCTGTTACGCAAACCATGGATATAGTGGTAAATCCTAATACAATTCCTTCCTTTACACAAGTTGCGGCCATTTGTGAAGGCGAAACATTAGGACCGTTACCAACCACTTCTACCAATGGTGTTACAGGAACATGGACTCCAGCTGTAGATAATACCGCGACTACAACTTATACATTTACTCCAACTGCAGGGCAATGTGCAACAACGGAAACTATGCAAATTGTTGTGAATCCTTCAGTGGCACCTATATTTACGCAAGTGGCACCAATTTGTCAAGGTGAAGCATTAGCACCATTACCAAATACATCAACAAATGGTGTTACGGGTACATGGAGTCCAGGCATTAATAATACCACCACAACAACTTATACGTTTACGCCAGATTCTGGGCAGTGCGCTACAATAGAAACCATGCAAATTATAGTTAACCCTTCAGCAACACCAACTTTTACGCAAGTTACACCTATTTGTAATGGTGATGGTTTAGCTCCCTTACCAACAACATCCAACAACGGAATTACAGGAGCATGGAGTCCTGCTATTAATAATACGGCAACAACAATCTATACGTTTACGCCAGATCCTGGTCAATGTGCATTTACTGAAACCATGGAAATTATTGTCAATCCTATAATAAATCCAACATTTAACCAAGTATCTCCAATTTGTGAAGGCGAAACATTATCGCCATTACCAACCACATCAACCAATGGTATATCAGGAACATGGAGTCCTGCCATAAATAACTCCACTACAACAACTTATACATTTACACCTGCAGCTGGACAATGTGCCACAACCGAAACTATGCAGATTGTGGTAAACCCTACCATTACCCCAAGTTTTATTCAGGTTGCGCCTATTTGCGAAGGTGAGACATTGGGACCATTACCAACAACATCAACAAATGGCGTTACTGGAATATGGAGTCCAACTATTAATAATTCAAGCACCACAACCTATACATTTACGCCAACAGTTGGTCAATGTGGATTGGTTCAAACTATGACTATTGTAGTGAATCCATTACCAAGCATTTCTGAAGATACAGTTTTGGCCTGTAGTGCGTCAGGAACTGGATTTTTTGCTTTCGATTTAAATGCTGAAATCCCAAATATTTTAGGAAGTACACAAAGTACAGCCGATTTTTCAGTTCAATTTTATTCAGATGCATTAGGAACGACCTTAATTCCTGCTGGTCCATATACTAATGGTACTGCCTACAACGAAACAATATATGCAACAATCACTAATAATAATTCATTATGTTCAATAACAGTTCCGTATTATTTGAGGGTTGAAGATGCTGCTGCAGCCACCATGCCAAATCCCGTTGATATTTGTGATGATGATGGAACAAATGATGGTATTCATGAATTTGACTTAACAAGTTTAAATTCAGAAATTTTAAACGGACAAAATGCTGCCGTTTATGAAGTAAGTTTTTATACCAATAGTTTAGCTGCTGAGAACGGAACAGGCCCAATTCAAAATCCAGAAACATTTGTTAACTCAACGTCACCTTACAACCAAGTTATTTATATACGAGTAGTAAACACAAATATTCCGGATGTTTGTTATGCTACAACTTCTGTTAATTATACGGTAAGCCCAATTTTAAAACCTGTTATTTCATCAACTGATGGTTCAAACACCATTTGTGTTGATTTTGATACCAATATCTTACAAAATCAAATTACTTTAGTTAGCGATATTCAAGGTGTGAATTATGATTATACGTGGTATTTAAACGGAACTATTATTCCTGGAGCTACACAAGGGTCGTACGTTATTAACTCCGTGCAACCAGGATTATACACGGTTTCCGCTGTTGATATAGGATCTGTTGCTAATTGTACATCGGAAATAAGTGAACCTTTTGAAGTTATTCAATCTGGACAAGCTGTATTCGTTAGTGTTGCCCAATCTGGAACTTTTGAACCTAATCCGAGTATTACAGTAACTGTTGAAGGATATGGAGATTATTGGTTCCAACTAGATAATGGACCCATTGTTGATAATGGCGGAATATTCACTAACGTTTCAGGTGGTTTGCATACGGTTTCTGTTTACGATAGAAAAACTGAAAATCCATCTTGCGGATTTATCGTTGTTGATGATATCCGAATTATAGATTACCCTAAAGTTGTGACACCCAATCAAGACGGTTTTAACGATACGTGGAACATCAATGCATTTAGCAATCAACCATCAGCTCAAATAGATATATTTGATCGCTATGGTAAAATATTGGCCAGCATTAAGCCTTCACGAGGTGGTTGGGATGGAACCTATAAAGGAAATAACTTACCTTCAAGCGATTATTGGTTTGTATTAACTTACGAGGAATTTGGTCAAACAAAACAATTTAGATCGCATTTTGCATTAAAACGGTAATCTTTCCAAATAAAATAGTATATTCATTCGTTATTAGTAAATAGTATTATACATGATAACAATTAATTAAAGGTTGTTATCGATAAATTATATTATATATTTATTAAAAAACATATATTTGAAATTAGTAGGAAATTGTAGGGATTAATCCGACTTAAAACGCACTTTATCGAAGTATTTTGCATTTCATGGATGTTTTGTGATGATTATATTTTGTAAAGTCAGTTTTTTTTATACTTTTACCGTTGAATGAAGTCAAAAAACAAAAAAATAGTTGCCTCAATCTTATTAGTATTAATAAGTTTTGTTTGTTTTTCGCAAACAGTGCCACCACCACCGCAACCACCTGTACCACCTGGTTTACCCATTGATGGCGGTATTGTTATGGGCTTAATTTCAGGATTATGCTATGGTGTTTATCGATTAATTAAATCGAAATAAGATTGCTTACTTATTGAGGTCAAATAGTTTTTTAACATACTTTCCTATTACATCAAATTCTAAATTAACTTCCGTCCCAACATGAAATGTATTAAAATTTGTATGTTGATATGTGTAAGGAATAATGGCAACACTAAAGCTATTTTTTGCAGAATTCACAACCGTCAAACTCACACCATTAATAGTAATAGAGCCTTTTTCAATGGTTATATTATTTAATGTTTCATCATATTCAAAGGTAAATACCCAACTTCCAGAAGCTTCTTTTATGGCTGTGCAAATAGCAGTCTGATCCACATGGCCTTGAACCATATGACCATCTAAACGTGCGCCTAATTTCATGGCGCGCTCTAAATTTACCGAATCACCTACTTTTAAATTCGAGATGTTAGTTTTTTTTATGGTTTCATCAATAGCTGTAACCGTATACTTTTCGCCATCAATTTTAACTACCGTTAAACAAATGCCATTATGAGCAACACTCTGATCTATTTTTAATTCAGAAGTAATACTAGATATAACCGTTATATGCAGGTTTTGGTCTTCTTTTTGTAATTGTTGAATGCTGCCAATATCTTCTATGATGCCAGTGAACATAAGTATGGATTATTTAGTTAAATTTGCAAAACAAAATTACAAACAAAAGTTAGTTAATTCATGAGGAAAGCAGAAAATGTTATCGTAGGAATTTCTATAGGAGATTTAAATGGTATAGGTGGTGAAATTGTTTTGAAAACGTTGGAGGATGTTAGAATGCTTGAATTTTTTACACCTGTAATTTTTGCCTCTGCAAAAACAATCACGTTTTTAAAAAATCACTTTGAAATAGATATTAATTTTAATGGTATTAATAGTTTAGATCAAATTATATCAGGTAAAATCAATGTATTCAACGTTTGGAATGACCGTGTGGACATCAACTTTGGTCAAGAAGATTCCGTAATTGGCGAGTATGCTATAAAATCACTTTTTGCAGCAACCAAAGCTTTAAAGGAAGACGGTATAGATGTGTTAGTTACAGCACCAATTAATAAACATACTATTCAATCCGATCAATTTAATTTCCCAGGACATACGGATTATTTAGCGCAAGAATTAGATGGTGAAAGTTTAATGTTTATGATTTGTAGTAACCTACGAATTGGATTATTAACAGATCATGTTCCTGTAAAAGATATAGCCAGTCATATTACACCTGAATTAATTGAAAGTAAGGTAAATACCGTTTATGAAAGCTTGCAGAAAGATTTTAATATTAGACGACCAAAAATAGCCGTTTTAGGCATCAATCCACATACAGGTGATAATGGTGTCATTGGTAAAGAGGATGATGAGGTCATGCGTCCAACCCTTAAAGCGCTTAATGAAAAAGGAAAATTAGTTTACGGCCCCTACGCAGCCGATAGTTTTTTCGGTTCTAGTAATTATAAAAATTTTGATGCCATTATAGCGTCCTATCACGATCAAGGCCTAATACCTTTTAAAACCTTATCCTTTGGAAATGGTGTTAATTATACAGCTGGTTTATCTAAAATCAGAACCTCTCCAGACCACGGAACCGCGTTCGAAATTGCAGGAAAAGGTGAAGCCAATGAAAATTCATTTAAAGAAGCTGTTTTTTTAGCACTTAAATTATACAACAATAGAATGGAAAACGCGGAATTGGCTAAAAACCCATTAGTTACACCGCAAAAAAAGATATAAACAAAAAAATGTTTATAAGTGTTATAAGCTAAATATTTTTTATATATTTGCAGGCTCAAAATAGATGTGATAATGAGGGGATTGAAAACGTTTACAATACCATTTGTAGGGTTAAAATTAGGGAAACATCAATTTGAGTATGAAATAGATAAAACGTTCTTTGATTTTTTTGAATATCAAGATTTTAATGATGCTGATATTGCTGTAAACTTGGAGTTAAACAAGAAAACAACTTTATTAGAATTACATTTTGAAATTTCAGGAAGTGTTAACGTAAATTGCGATTTAACAAACGAGCCTTATAATCAAGAAATTAGAAATAGTTTTGATTTGGTTGTTAAATTTGGTGAAGCGTATAATGATGAAGAAATTGATTTATTAATTATACCACATGGCGAATATGAAGTTAATGTACAACAATATATATATGAAACTATTGTATTGTCAGTACCTTCAAAATTAATTCACCCTGGCGTTGAAGATGGCACATTAGATTCTGAAATACTTGAAAAATTAGAAGAATTAAGCCCTAAAGTGAAACAAGAAAAAGAAGATAACGAGGAAATTGATCCACGTTGGAATACATTAAAGAAACTATTAACGGATAAATAATAATAACAATGGCACATCCTAAAAGAAAAATCTCCAAAACAAGAAGAGATAAAAGAAGAACCCATTATAAAGCAGTAGCTCCACAAATTGCAACCTGTCCAACTACTGGTGAAGCGCACTTATACCACAGAGCTCACTGGTTTGAAGGTAAATTATATTACAGAGGTCAAGTATTAATTGACAACTCTGTAACAGAAGAAAACGCGGCATAACTACTATGCATGCATACAAGAAAACGCTCATCATTGAGCGTTTTTTTTATGATAAATTTTTATAGAAGCCAAAAACGACTTAATTTGCACTAAATTAAACCGAAAATCGGTGCGTTTTGACGAAAATTTGTCATAAACGCCTTGTTTTATCGGTTTTAGCGAAATAATTTATACGGTATGAGTAAAATCTCAGCAGCCATTACAGCTGTAGGTGCTTATGTGCCAGAATATGTATTAACTAACCAAATTCTTGAAACGTTAGTAGATACAAATGATGAATGGATTACATCCAGAACAGGCATTAAAGAGCGTAGAATATTAAAGGAAGAAGGCAAAGGCACTTCATTTTTAGCTATTAACGCAGCCAAGGACCTCATTCAAAAAACAGGTCTTGATCCCAAAGATATAGATTTAGTAATTGTTGCAACGGCAACACCAGATATGAAAGCCGCTTCAACAGCTGCTTACACAGCTACCCAAATAGGCGCAACCAATGCGTTTTCTTATGATTTGGAAGCAGCCTGCTCTAGTTTTTTATTCGGAATGTCTACGGCATCTGCTTATATAGAATCTGGTCGATACAAAAAAATACTACTAATTGGTTCGGATAAAAATTCGTCCTTTATTGACTATAAAGATCGTGCAACATGCATTATTTTTGGAGATGGTGCAGGCGCTGTTTTGTTTGAACCAAACACCGAAAATTTAGGTGTTCAAGACGAATATTTAAGAAGTGATGGTGCTGGACGTGAATTTTTACAAGCCACCTATGGTGGATCATCATATCCGTCAACTCCAGAAGCGGTAGCAGAAGGTAAGCATTATATATTTCAAGACGGTAAAACAGTGTTTAAAAATGCGGTTTTTAATATGGCAGATGTTGTAGTCAAAATATTAGAGCGCAATAATTTAACCAAAGATGATGTGTCCTGGTTAACCGCTCATCAAGCTAATAAGCGCATTATTGATGCTACAGCAAATAGAATAGACCTTGACGAAAAGAAAGTCATGATGAATATAGAAAAATATGGTAATACTACTTCTGCTACGTTACCATTGTTATTAAACGACTACGAATCTCAATTAAAAAAAGGCGATAAAATTATATTTGCTGCCTTTGGAGGTGGATTTACTTGGGGCTCTATTTATTTAAAATGGGCATATAACTCTTAACTAACTAAAATTTAAAAAACCAAAAATCTAAATAATTATGGATTTAAAAGATATTCAAAATTTAATCAAATTTGTAGCAAAGTCAGGTGCTAGTGAAGTAAAGTTAGAAACCGATGACGTTAAAATTACCATTAAAACAGGTAGTGATGAAAAAGCTGAAACAACAACTTACGTTCAGCAAATTCCAGTAAATGCACCTGTTGCCCAAGCACCAGTCGCTCAAGCTCCGGCACCTGTTGCAGCAGCAGTTGCGACAGAGGTAGCATCAGAAGATTCGAAGTATATTACTATAAAATCGCCAATTATTGGAACACTTTATAGAAAGCCATCTCCAGACAAACCTGTTTTTGTAGAAGTTGGACAAACTATTAAAGAAGGTGATGTGCTTTGTATTATTGAAGCTATGAAATTATTCAACGAAATAGAATCAGAAATTTCTGGTAAAATAGTTAAAGTTTTAGTTGATGATTCATCTCCAGTTGAATTTGATCAGCCATTATTTTTAGTCGATCCATCATAATCTGAAGTTTATAGTTTAAAATTTGATGTTCCAAGTTATTTCAATAAGAACATGAAACTTATAAACCCATAAACTTATAAACTCAATAGAATTATGTTTAAAAAAATATTAATTGCCAACAGAGGGGAAATAGCCTTGCGCGTTATTAGAACCTGTAAAGAAATGGGCATAAAAACGGTAGCAGTTTACTCTACTGTTGATGCTGAAAGTCTTCACGTAAAATTTGCCGATGAAGCAGTTTGTATTGGACCAGGACCAAGTAGTGAATCCTATTTAAAGATGTCCAATGTTATAGCTGCCGCCGAAATTACAAATGCAGACGCCATTCATCCAGGCTATGGTTTTTTATCAGAAAACGCCAAGTTTTCTAAAATCTGTGAGGAGCACGATATTAAATTTATTGGTGCTTCCGCTGATATGATTAATCGTATGGGAGACAAAGCCAATGCGAAAGCTACCATGCTTGAAGCAGGTGTGCCATGTGTACCAGGAAGTGAAGGTATTATTGAAGATTATGAACAGTGTGAAAAATTAGCTGAAGAAGTAGGCTATCCCGTAATGCTTAAAGCATCTGCAGGTGGTGGCGGAAAAGGGATGCGTGCCGTTTGGAAAAAAGAAAAACTTAAAGATGCTTGGGAATCTGCTCGTCAAGAATCTAAAGCTGCTTTTGGAAATGATGATATGTATATGGAAAAACTCATTGAAGAGCCAAG
>CBFHJN010000053.1:0-13912 GCA_965655805.1 Flavobacteriaceae bacterium | reverse complement strand
ATTTGGGTACATTCAAAAGAAACTACAAACTAATATGAAAAAAACCTACAGTATTTTTATCCTACTTTTTTTAGTATTTCAAGTAGGTTTTTCACAAGATTCAATTCCTAAATTAGAATTTAATACTAAATATTATGATGCTGTAAATAAATGGGTAGCTTTTCCAAAATCTACTGAATCTAATTCTTATATCAGTGGGTTCATTTATATTGATGAAAGCGCTGGATTTACAATTCGAGTGGTTAATTCTTTTGAAATAATTGATGAGATACTTGTTGCGGAAATTGATTCTACTTCAAAAAATGGCTTGATGATTGCGCGATTAGGAAAAAATACAAGTCCAGTGGCAATTTTATCCGAGTCACAAAAAAATGAATTAAAACTGCCTAAAGAACCAGATTGGTTTGAACATTATAAGGATGATGGAAGCGTTAATTATTTAAAGCAAATAGGCTATCATTACAATCATGTTTCTGCCAGCCATAATGCCATAAAGCCATTGTTAAGGGCATATGAAATTGATCCACAACACGAAGGGTTAGAATTTGAGTTAGGCTTTGCTTATAATGCGTTGCAACAATTTGATAATGCTATTCCTGTTCTTGAAAAAGCAGTTGAACATGACGATTCCAATCAATTTTTATATAAGGAGCTAGGTTATGCCTATTTAAATTCTCAAAACAATAATAAAGCTGAAGAAACCTATTTGAAAGGTATAGAAGTTTCTAATGATGACGCGATTAAATGTGAAATGGCTTTGAACATGTCTAATGGCTTTTTTGTTGCTAAAAACAAAACCAAATTTAAGGAGTGGGCGGCTTTGACTCGGAAATATTCAAGTAAAACGCCACAATATCTCCAATATATTGAGTACTTTGAAAAAGAATTAGAAAAAGAATAAACTGTGAAAAAAGCTGTATTTCCAGGATCTTTTGATCCGATTACGTTAGGACATTACGATATTATCAAACGCGCCATAAACTTGTTTGATGAAGTTATTGTAGCCATTGGTGTAAATGCTGACAAAAAATACATGTTTTCACTGGAAGAGCGTATGCGGTTTATTGAAGAATCCTTTGCTGGCGAACCGAAAGTGAAAGTCGTTTCTTATGAAGGCTTGACCGTTGATTTTTGCAAAAAAAATAACGTCGATTTCATTTTACGTGGGTTACGCAACCCAGCCGATTTCGAATTTGAAAAAGCCATAGCACATACTAATCGCGATTTAGCGCCTATTGAAACCGTGTTTTTATTAACAGCCGCAAACACGTCCTATATTTCATCATCCATTGTTCGCGATGTGATTCGCAATCATGGTGATTATACTAAATTGGTGCCTATAAGTGTTCGGGTAAAATAACTTTTAGAATTTATATTCAGAAAGCGGTTTCGGAAACTCTTCAGGATTCGCAGCTAAATGATATCGTGGATCATCTACCGCTTCAACAATCACCTCACGGAATTTCGGGTTGGCTTTATAAAGTAATAACTTACAGTCTTCACTCAAATGTTTTAGCTTAATGGATTTTCCTTCAGCTTCATATTTTTCAACCAAATTAAAAATGGCTTCCAAAGCCGAATGATCACTCACGCGCGATTCAACAAAATCAATTTCAACATTTTCTGGATCGTTCTTCGCATCAAATTTATCGTTGAAAGCTGAAATGCTTCCAAAAAATAAAGGGCCCCAAATTTCATAAACTTTGGTACCATCTTCTCTTATACGTTTTCTAGCGCGAATACGTTTGGCGTTTTCCCATGAAAATACCAAGGCACTAACAATAACACCAGCAATTACAGCAATAGCCAAATCGAATAAAACGGTTAAACCAGAAACCAATACCAATACAAATAAATCGGTTTTAGGTATTTTATTACTAATCCTAAAACTGCTCCAGGCAAAGGTGCCAATTACTACCATAAACATAACACCCACAAGCGCAGCAATAGGAACTTGTTCAATTAAACCGGAAGCAAAAAGTATAAAACCTAGCAAAGCTAGAGCAGCCACAATACCTGATAGTCTGGTGCGTCCGCCTCCCTTTATGTTAATAATAGACTGCCCAATCATGGCGCAACCACCCATACCTCCAAAGAATCCTGTAACAATATTAGCACCACCTTGAGCTAAACATTCACGGTTGGTGTCTCCACGTGTTTCGGTTAATTCATCAATTAAGTTTAAAGTCATTAATGATTCAATTAAACCTATAGCTGCCAGAATTAAGGCATAAGGCGCGATAAATTTTAATGTGGCCCATGTCATTGGAACTTTATTAAAAATATCAAATTGAAATTCAGGTAAACCACCTTTTAAGCCTTCACCACCACCTTCACGTATAAAGCTTCCAACGGTTGCTACATCTAAATTCCCAAAAATAACAATAGCGGAAACCACCAAAATAGCGATTAAAGCTTCTGGTAATTTTTTGGTGAGTTTTGGCAAGCCAAACATAATACCCATAGTTAATGCTACAAGGCCAATCATGGTCCAAAGTTTAGGGCCATGCATCCATATTTCTTTACCGTTTTCAACCGTCATAAACATACCTAATTGCGATAAGAATATAACAATAGCCAAACCGTTAACAAAACCCATCATGACAGGATGCGGAATGAGTCGAACAAATTTACCAAGTTTAAAAACACCAGCTAACATTTGTATAATTCCCATTAATATAACCGTTGCAAACAAATAATATAAGCCCAATTCTTCGCCAGCTGCTCCCATGGCATTTCCTTCGGCAACTAATGATACCATGACCACAGCCAAAGCGCCAGTTGCACCACTAATCATACCTGGTCTACCACCAAAAATGGATGTAATTAAACCAATCATAAAAGCGGCATATAAACCAACTAAAGGGTCAACACCTGCTACAAAAGCAAAGGCAACAGCTTCTGGTACTAAAGCTAAAGCTACTGTAAAACCTGATAAAATATCGTTTTTAGCATTTTGGGTTCGTTTTCTAATAAACTCGGTCATGGTCTGTTTTTTAAGGCTGTAAAAATACAGTTAATATAAACACCTACAAGATTATATTGTGATAATTTGTTTAAGTTTACGGTTCAAAATATGTTTTATGAAGCGATTTGCTCAATTTTTAGTTATCTGTTTGACGTTTAGTTTTTTACAAGCTCAAAATAAACAAACTGATTTTATAACCGTTTTTGAAACCAGTCAAGGAACGGAAACGGCAACCTACCAACAGACTATTCAGTTTTATACGGATTTGACTGAAGCATTTCCACAAATTCAAATGCAAGCTATCGGAAAAACGGATTCGGGAGAACCATTGCATATTGTAACATTTAATTCTGATACCGATTTTGATTTTGAAGCTATTCGAAAAAACAAACGTATTCTACAAATAAATAATGGTATTCACCCAGGCGAAAGTGATGGAATTGATGCGACAATGATGTTGTATCGCGATTTAGCTCAAGGAAAAATTCCTGCGCCAAAAAACACGGTTTTGGTTACCATTCCTATTTATAATGTTGGAGGTAGTCTGAATCGAAATACTGGAACACGTGCCAACCAAAACGGACCAAAAGCCTATGGTTTTCGTGGTAATGCTCAAAATTTTGATTTGAATCGCGATTTTATAAAAAGTGACACCGAAAATGCAAAAACCTTTGCCCAAATATTTCATTTGGTAAAACCTGATGTGTTTATTGATAATCATGTCAGTAATGGAGCGGATTACCAATATGTTTTAACGCATTTATTTACGCAACATAACAAACTAGGTGGTGATTTAGGAATTTATTTGCAAAACACCATTATGCCTGCATTAGAAACCGATTTACAAAATAAGGATTGGGATATCACGCCTTATGTAAATGTGTTTAATCAAGTTCCTGAAATTGGGTTTAGTCAATTTATGGATTATCCACGCTACTCAACAGGTTACACAACGTTATGGAATGTGATTGGAATGATGGTTGAAACACACATGCTAAAACCATACAAACCTAGAGTAGAAGGAACGTATGAGCTTATGCGAAGTATGATTGATATCACTGAAAAAGAAGGGGAGCGCATTACTGAATTGCGCGAAGCTGCTTTTGAAAGATTTAAAAATCAGAAAACCTATCCTTTAGATTGGGTGGTAGATACCACCAAATCAACCACTTTGAATTTTAAAGGTTTTGAAGGCGAAATGATTAGCAGTGAAGTTACCGGAAAACAACGTTTAAAATATGATAGAAATCAACCTTTTGAAAAACCAGTTTCTTATCAAAATTATTTTAAGTCAACTGTTGAAGTTTCAGTGCCAAAAGCATACGTTATTCCACAAGGTTGGTATCAAGTAATTGATTTATTGCAATTAAATAGCGTGCAAATGAATCGTTTTGAATCCGACACAATTCTGAATGTGGAATCCTATAAAATAGCCGATTTTGAAACGCGAAAAAGTCCGTACGAAGGCCATTATCAACATTATAATACGTCCATTACAGCTTCTGAAAATACTGTTTTATTTAGACAAGGTGATTATTGGATTTCGACTAATCAAGATGCTATTCGGTATCTGATAGAAACGTTAGAACCACAAGCGCCAGATTCTTTCTTTAATTGGAATTTTTTCGATACTATTTTACAAAAAAAAGAAGGTTTTTCACCTTATGTATTTGAGGATACTGCTAAAGATTTACTGGATTCAAATGCGGAATTAAAAGCAGAATTTGAGTCTAAAAAACAAGCTGAACCGCAATTTGCGAATAACTGGTATGCACAATTAAATTGGTTGTATGAGCGTTCCAGTCATTACGAGCCAGCTTATATGCAATATCCTGTTTATCGCATTAAATAAGTGGGTTTTATAGTTTTGATAATCTGATATTTAGACGTTGTGTTTCAACAGTAAAATATTTTTTAGGCAATGTAAAAGTTATTTAAAAATAACCTAATTTTGTTTAAAATTTATATCGCGCTTATGCGTTTTTAATGAACAAATACATTGTTGTTAATCAACCAGAAAAATGGAATTTTTCGATTGAGAACATTACCGTGATTTCATCACAAGATTACCTTACCAACCCACAATTTTCACTTCTAAAAAATGCGCGAATATTTAATTTGTGTAAAGATTATTCGTATCAATCTAAAGGATATTATGTCTCGCTTTTAGCAGAAGCTAGAGGGCATTTGGCAATTCCAACGGTTAAGAATATTGTGGATTTGAAAGCTTTGAAACTTGTTCGAATTGTATCCGATGAATTTGATGATGTGATTCAAACAAGTCTCAAAAACATCAAATCCCAACACTTTATCTTAAGTATTTATTTTGGACAAAATGTGGCTCAAAAATATAAGGAATTAAGCACCTTATTTTACAAGCATTTTCAAGTGCCATTTTTACAGGTAAAATTTAATCACACCACCAAATGGCATGTGCAGAGTATTCGGGCGATTTCTGAATCTGAAATTCCTGAAGAACATATGCCAAGTGTGCATGAGTTTGCCATTCAGTATTTTGCTAAAAAACGATATGATACGCCTAAATTGAATAAATCAGATTTCGATTTAGCTATTTTGGTAAACCCAAATGATCCTGCACCACCAAGCAACCCTAGAGCACTCAAAAAATTTATTGACGTTGCCGAAAAAATGAATATTTATGCTGAAATTATCGAGCCTAAAGATTTATCACGCTTATCATCTTTTGACGCCTTATTTATTCGTCAAAGCACAGAAGTGAATAATGAAGCCTATGCGTTCTCACGAAAAGCACAACAAGATGGGATTGCTATTGTAGATTATCCAGATGCTATTTTAAAATGCTGCAATAAAGTTTACATGGCTGAAGCCTTGAGCAATGCGAATATTGCTACTCCAAAAACGATTATTGTTCATAAGGACAATCGGCATGATGTGATTAGTCAAGTTGGTTTGCCTTGTGTTTTAAAAGCGCCAGATTCTACCTTTTCTTTTGGTGTGAAAAAAGCGAAAACAGAAGAAGAGTATACTACTTTAGTGACTAGTATGTTGAAAGAATCTGATTTGATTATTGCGCAAGAATTTTGTCCGTCAGATTATGATTGGCGCATAGGAATTATTGATGATAAACCGTTTTATGCCTGTAAATATTATATGGCAAAAGGGCATTGGCAAATTTATAATTGGGATGCCAAGAAGAAACATGATCAAGATGGAAATGCAGATTGTTTACCAATAGAAAAAGTACCTAAAGATGTTCTAGATATGGCAGTAAAATCTGCTAAATTGATGGGTAAAGGCCTATATGGGATAGATATTAAAGTGGTTAATGAAAAACCGATGGTTATTGAAATTAATGACAATCCGAATATTGATTTTGGTGTAGAAGATCGTTTTTATAGTGATGCCGTTTACATGGAGATTTTAACGGCTTTAAAAAACAGATTAGATTAATTATGAGTACAAAAAGATATCATTTGTTTGAAGTTTACGGAATTGAATTGGAATATATGTTGGTATTCAATACGTTCAAACCTGCCGCCATAGTTGATAAGTTACTCACTAAAAAAGCAGGTGAGTTAACATCTGATATAGAAAATGGCGCTATTGCTTGGAGTAATGAATTGGTGGCTCATGTTGTGGAGTTAAAAACAAATGGACCAACAGCAGATTTAAATGGATTGTCCGAGATGTTTCATAAAAATGTCATAGAAATTAATGCGTTGCTGAAAGAGTTTCAAAGTAGTTTATTACCAACTGCTGCGCATCCATTATTGAATCCGTTGACAGATACGGAACTTTGGAAACACAATTATAGTGAGGTTTACGAATTATACAACCGAATTTTTAATTGCAGAGGTCATGGCTGGAGTAATGTGCAAAGTACACATATTAACTTACCGTTTTTTGATGATAAAGAATTTGAAAAACTACATGCTGCTATACGGATTATTTTGCCGCTTATTCCTGGATTGTGTGCGAGTTCACCAATTCTAGAAGGGAAGAACACAGGTTTTAAAGATGCCAGATTGGAATATTATAAAACCAACCAAAAGGAAATACCAGAACTAACAGGTTTGGTTATTCCGGAGCGTGCGTTTACGAAAGTAGATTATTATGCAACAGTTTTTGAGCCCATAAAACGTGCTATAAAACCGCATGACACTAACAATATTCTAGATCATCACTTTTTAAACTCACGTGGTGCCATTGCGCGTTTTGATAGAAATGCTATTGAAATTCGTTTGGTAGATATTCAAGAATGTCCGAAAGCTGATATGGCCATTTGTACTTTAATTATTGAAGTCTTAAAACTACTGGTTTTTAAGAAAATAGGGACTTTACAGCAGCAAAAGAAATGGTTAAAACAAGATTTATACGATATTTTAAATCCTACTATCCGAGATGCGGAAAGCTATACAATATCAAATTTAGAGTATTTAAAATTGTTTCGAATAGAAGAATCGGCGACCGTTCAAAATGTCTGGAAACATTTGTTTGAATTAACTAAAGAAACTATTCATTCATCGCATCACGCAGCGTTAGAAGTTATTTTAAACGAAGGCACTTTGGCTACCCGAATTTTGAAAGCCGTAAATGATGATTATTCAGAAAAAAATATTAAAAATGTCTATGGACAATTAGCTAATTGTTTAGAGAATAATCAATTATTTATACCGTGAAAATTGTATTAACCTGTGAGCATGGTGGGAATGATATTCCAAATGAATATCACTCACTTTTTATAGGTCAAGATCTTATTTTGAATTCCCATCGTGGTTATGATTTGGGCGCTTTGGATGTGTTTCATGCGTTAGAATCTATTGCCGATTTTTCAAAATTTAGCACCATAAGTCGCTTGCTCATTGAATTGAACAGATCTTTGCATCATAAAAATTTGTTTTCTGAATTTACACAAATTCTCTCTAAAGCAGAAAAGGATCATATTATAGAGCAATTTTATAAACCCTATCGGGATGCTGTTGAAGCTGAAATTTCAAACTTCATTCAGCATGGAGAGTTAGTTTTACATGTATCTATTCATAGTTTTACACCAATTTTTAACGGTCAAGAAAGACCAGTCGATATTGGAATATTATATGATTCTCGAATTCCAAAAGAAAAAGAATTTTGTAAAAAGTTTAAAACGCAATTACTGAAATTGAATAATTATGATATTCGTTTTAATAAACCGTATTTGGGAAAAGCTGATGGTTTCCCAACCTATTTAAGAAAGCAGTTTCGAGAAAACTATATAGGTGTTGAGCTAGAGTTAAATCAGAAGTATTCTATACATAATCAAATGCCAGACGCTTTGAAATGTGTACTTCTGAATACTTTAGGCTTCTTCAAATAAAAAAAGGCTTCCAAATTATGGAAGCCATTTTAGTTGCACTTTTCTTTTTCAATTTTTCATTTATTTATTCACCATAATTTTCTTGATGATTGTACGATAGTCTGATTCAAATGATATGATATACATACCATTTGCTAGGCTCGTTGCATCAATTTGTCCAGATCCAGCATTTAAGCTGTTGTTTGATCCTTTTACAACTTGTCTGCCGCTCATATCTCTAACCGTGTAAATCATCACTTCATCATCAAATGTTTGAATGTTAACATTCAATATTGATTTTATAGGATTTGGATACAAGTTTATTTCCGAGTTATTTACAATGAAATTTTCTTCAAAAGTTTTATAACTATCGAAATCTCTCATATAACTATCTACGTCAGCAGATTGATCACCAGCATCTTTATGATAATAATTAAAGAACCCACAGAACCAGTTATAGCCAAGCACTAAATTAGGGGCACCATGAACATCTAAAGATGCGCAAATGTCATTGTTGTTTATTAAATTCACCACGTCAAAGCCAGTAGTTTCTCCTGGAACAACAACACTTAAGTCTAACGTTTCTGGATTATAAACTAAACTGTGAATTCTATAGAAACCTCTATTGGTAACATCAAAGTTTGGTGTTGGAGATACATTCAAAATTGTTAAAGAGAATGCTTCTGTTAAAACGAACAATTGTTCATAACCATCAGGAATGACCGCAGGTCTATTTTGCATAGCTTCAATGTTTGCCATACCATACATTAAACACGTAATTGGACTGTTAGAATACATGGTTCCAGCGTCAGCTTCACAACTTTCTACCATAATTGGCACACCAGTCACATCAAGCGATGCACAAATATCACCACCACCTTGAGAGATTAATCCAAGCACGTCTACACCAGTTGTAACACCAAGTTCTACAATACCTAAATCTAATGTGTTTGGATTGTAAACTAACGTGTGAATGGTGTAGTTTCCAGCTTCAGTTACTTCAAAGCTAGGTTCAGCACCCGCATTAACAATAACTAAATCTTCACCTTGCGTTAAAACATAAATTGAAGAATAGCCATCCGGAATATTAATATCACCATTTGGAGTAGCTGAAATAATAGCAGAACCGTTTACTAAAGTTGCCATATCCATATCAGCTGTTAAGGTTCCAGCCATTGGATTTTCAACAGACACAGGTGCACCAGCTACATCAAGCGCTGCACAAATGTCTCCACCACCAGGAATGATAAGTCCGAAGACATCAAAACCAGTAGTCACACCGAATTCTACGATACCTAAATCTAAAGTTTCTGGATTGTAAATAAGTGTGTGAATAGTATAGTTTCCACCTTCAGTTACGTCAAAACTTGGTTCAGCACCCGCATTAACAATAACTAAACCTTCGCCTTGTGTTAAAACATAAATTGAGGAATAACCTTCTGGAATATTCGCATCATTATTAGATGTAGCAGAAATTGTTGCCATACCATCTACTAAACAAGCCGTATCCATGTTTACCATAAGTGTTCCAGCGTCAGCTTCACAGCTTTCTACCATAATTGGCGCACCAGTAACATCAAGCGATGCACAAATGTCACCACCACCTTGTGAGATTAATCCAAGTACGTCTACACCAGTTGTAACACCAAGTTCAATAATACTAACATCAAGCGTGTTAGGGTTATAAACAAGTGGGTGAAGTGTGTAGGTGCCAGCTTGTGTTACTGGAAACGAGTTAATGTCATCACCATCAACAATTACTAAATCGGAACCTTGTGTAACCACAAAGCCTAATCTAAAACCGTCAGGAATAACGGCATCACCATTGGGAGTCGCCGAAATGGTTGCGGAACCATCAACTAACGTTACAGTTGACGCTACAGCAGTTGCTGTACCTGCAAAAGCGTTACATGTTTCTGTGATAGTAAATGTAATTACCTCACGATCGCAACGCCTACCAAGCCCATAATTGTATTTATACAAATCGGCACGAATGGTAAATGTTCCTACACCTAAATTCCAAGCGCTATTTCCAGCAGGATAGGTGTATGGCAATTGATTTTCAGTAATGTAATCAAAAGTATTGGTGTCGTTATTAAGGACAGCGAATTTCGCGCTTTGCGAATTGCCATCAACCAATAAATTAATGAAAGCATTTGAGGGAAGGTCGGCAATATTATAGGATTCGCCATTCTCAATAACCATGCTATCAGAGCCATTTGAAAATTCAAATCCGTCTATGTCGCCACAACGTCTTCTTTCATCAGAGTCTTGCGCGTAAAACTGCAATGAAAAACTAAATAAAAACAAAAGTAGGATGGTAGATTTGGGAAATCGGAATGTAGTTTCTAATTTCATCATATTTTGTTTAAAGATTATTGAGTAAAGTTAAACAAAAAACAATTAACAACCAACGACCTGATAAAAAATAATGAAAATTACTTTACGTAAAAAATTAAAAATGAGAGATATAAACCTTCAAGTTGTTTGTGAAATCTAGTGGTTTAGGTGTTTATTAGAAATTATAAATCTTGGTAAGATATTTAAAAAAGTAGCTTAATATTGGCGTAACTATTTTTCAAAGCCGCTTCTGTTTCGGTTTTATTTAACCAAGCAACTTTAGTTATACCTTCATTTTCTTCAGGCTCTAATGTTCCTGAATAGGTGGTTGTCATTTCAAACCAATAGGTAATTTTAATCTTATACTTACCATTTCGTTTGAAGATATGGTAGGTGGTTTCCAGAGGCTTCGTTATACTTAAATCCTTCACCCCTGTTTCTTCTTCAACTTCTCTTATGGCAGTGGTTTCAATGGATTCTTTCTTTTCAGTTTTTCCCTTTGGTAAATCCCATTTATCATTTCTGTAAATGAATAAAATTTCCCCTTTATGGTTATAAACTTTTCCGCCACCAGCAATAACATTAGGTAGTTTTTTCAGGAATTTTTTGAGTAATTTTTCTTCTTTGGCATGAATAAGGTGGACCTCTTGAATAGATTTTTTATTAAGATCTTTGATAACTTTTGAGATATCGGCAGATTTTAATAAATAGTTTTTAAAAGATGCTTCTTTCTCAACTTCCGTTGTTAAGATAATAGGCTTATCATTAACAAAAACTTTATACATAAGGTCTATTGTTCCAATTAGGTTTTGTAAAAATATTAAAAATTATATGATAGCAATAGAATTAAAAAATTAATTTTAAATCATATTTTAAAAATGCAGATTACGTAAAATTGTGTAATTTTGCATTTATGATTTTTAACAAAGACACTGCCAGAAAAACGGCCGAAGTTTTACTTCAGGTAAATGCCATAAAACTACAGCCAAAAGAACCTTTTACATGGGCTTCCGGATGGAAATCGCCTATTTATTGTGACAATAGAATCGTGCTTTCGTATCCATCTATTCGAAATTATATTCGCGAAACCATGGCCAAACAAATAGAAAAACAATATGGTAAACCAGATGTTATTGCTGGTGTTGCCACTGGAGCTATTGGTATTGGTATGTTGGTTGCAGAGTATTTGGGCTTACCTTTTATTTATGTCAGGCCTGAAGCTAAAAGTCATGGTCGTCAAAATCAAATTGAAGGGCATTTGGAACCAGGTCAAAATGTGGTTGTGGTTGAAGACTTAATAAGTACGGGACAAAGTAGCTTAAATGCCGTTCGTGCCTTAAAGGAAAATCATGCCAATGTAAAAGGTATGATGGCTATTTTTACCTACGGTTTTAATATTTCAAAAGAGAATTTTGAAAAAGAAAACGTACAATTAACGACTTTGAGTGATTATGAATCGCTTTTAGATCAAGCCTATCATACAAATTACATATCAACAAAAGAACAAACCATTTTGGCTTCTTGGAATGCCAATCCATCAGAATGGAATGCTAATTGATATTAATAGAATATATATTTAAAAAATTATTATGAATTTAGAATCACCGAAAACCATTATCAATAAATCGCCAGAAACAGTTTTTAATTTCTTATCTGATATTAAAAACTTCGAAAAATTAATGCCTGAAAATATTAGTAAATTTGAAGTTTTAGGTGAAGATAAGTTTCTTTTCGCTTTGAAAGGCATGCCAGAAATTGTTTTGAAGAAAAAAGAAATGATAGCACCAAATAAAATTGTTTTAGGAGCTGCTGGTGGAAAGTTAGATTTTTCTTTAACAGGAAATATTACCGAAGTGGATGCCAACACTAGCGAAGTTCAATTAGAATTTAGTGGTGAATTTAATGCCATGATGGCCATGATGATTAAAGGCCCTATTTCCAAGTTTATTGAAACCTTGGCAAGCAATATGCCAAAAGCGGTTTAGGCTTTTAATATAATAAGGCAATTTCTTTAAGTTCGTATTCGGCTATAATTTCGTCTTCTAATAAAACACGTAAATTGCCCGAATTTGTTATTCCTTGAATGTATCCAGTAAATAAACTACCTTTTTGATCTTTAAAGGTTGACGGTTTATTTTTTCTGAATAAGTAATTTTCATAAGTTTCCTTTAAAGTAATATGCTGTCCATTTTTTAACTGCTCAAAATAGAACTTTAAATTTGCAACTATACTTTGGAGTAATTCATCTGTATTAAAAGGCGTTCCAGTTATGAGTTGAAGTGAGGTGGCATTCGGAAGATTATCAAAATTTGTTTGATTAATGTTCAAGCCGATTCCGATAATAGTGCCTCCAAAAGCATTATGTTTTACAATATTTTCAATTAAAATACCACAGATTTTTTTGTCCTCTGACAAAATGTCGTTTGGCCATTTGATTCGTAATTTAGGAATTAAAAACTGGTGTAAACTTTTAATTAATGCTAATGACGTAATGATACTTATAAAATAGTTATCGTGAAATTTTATGAATGATACATCCTTGAAAATGCTAAACATCAGGTTCTTACCTGATTCTGATATCCAGTTTGTACCACGCTGTCCACGACCTTGAGTTTGATGGTTTGCGGTAACAATGGTATAATCGTCCGGAGCCTTTTGAGCACTCAATGCTCGTAAATACGAGTTGGTAGAATCGGTGGCATTAAGTTTGATTATATGCATTCTGTAAATTATTGAATATAGACTGTAAATCTTATGATTTTTTTACGGTATAAAGAACTAAAAAATAATAACTTTGCACAAAACTAAATCATTTAATGGCAAAAAATAATACGAACACAGACCAATTGATAACAACCATATTAGCTGGTATTGAAGATGTAAAAGGAAAAGAGATTACAATTCTAGATTTAAGAGAGATAGAAAATACGGTTTGTGATTATTTTATTATTTGCGAAGGTACTTCAAACACACAAGTAAATGCCATAGTCAATTCCATACAAAAGAAAGTTAGCAAAGAACTTAAAGACAACCCTTGGCATGTTGAAGGTAACGATAATGCCGAATGGGTTTTAATAGATTATGTTAATGTTGTAGTACATGTGTTTCAAAAACATATAAGACAATATTATGATATCGAAAGTCTTTGGGGAGATGCTAAAATAACAGTTATAGAAACAAGTAACTAAAAGAATATTAATGTCAGACGAAAATAAAAAACCAGGAAAAAAACCAAAAGTGAGTCCATATTGGATTTACGGTAGTATTATAGTTGTTTTTTTAACCATACA
>CBFHJN010000052.1:0-13941 GCA_965655805.1 Flavobacteriaceae bacterium | reverse complement strand
TGAAGATAAAAAGTAATGATGCCAAAGAAGCTCAAGTTATGGGTGCGTTAAACCTTGGGAACTGGGTGTCTATTGGTTTAGTAGCCGCAGCGTGTTTTGGTTTAGTAACCTGGATGCTGCCAGAAACCATGAAAATGAATTTCTTTGGTGAAGGTTTACAAGAAATTTCTGCCATGCGTGTGTTCTACGCAACGTTAGTCGGATTAGTTGTAGGAGCAGTTATTTCTTCAGTTACCGAATACTATACAGGGTTAGGTAAAAAACCTATTTTAAATATTGTTCAACAATCGTCTACAGGAGCTGGAACAAATATCATTGCAGGTTTAGCAACTGGTATGATTTCTACATTTCCTTCTGTGATATTGTTTGCTGGCGCTATTTGGGCATCGTATGCATTTGCAGGTTTTTATGGTGTGGCTCTAGCAGCTTCTGCTATGATGGCTACAACAGCTATGCAGTTAGCAATTGATGCGTTCGGACCAATTTCTGATAATGCTGGTGGTATTGCTGAAATGAGCGAACAAGAGCCAATTGTTAGAGAACGTACAGATATTTTAGATTCAGTAGGAAACACAACAGCAGCAACAGGAAAAGGGTTTGCAATTGCTTCTGCGGCTTTAACATCGTTAGCCTTATTTGCAGCTTATGTGACCTTTACAGGCATTGATGGTATTAATATTTTCAAAGCACCAGTTTTAGCCATGTTATTTGTTGGTGGAATGGTGCCAGTAGTTTTTTCTGCTTTAGCCATGAATGCGGTTGGTAAAGCAGCTATGGAAATGGTTGAAGAAGTACGTCGTCAGTTTAGAGAGATTCCAGGTATTATGGAAGGTACTGGAAAACCACAATATGATAAATGTGTAGAAATTTCTACGCAAGCATCTTTAAAAGAAATGATGTTACCAGGCTTATTAACTATTGGATTTCCGTTAGTTATTGCCTTTGTTCCTATGATTTTTGGAATGAATAATATGGCTATTGCTGAAATGTTAGGTGGCTATATGGCAGGTGTTACGGTTTCTGGTGTGCTTTGGGCTATTTTCCAAAACAATGCTGGTGGTGCTTGGGATAACGCTAAAAAATCGTTTGAAGCAGGTGTTATGATTAATGGCGAAATGACCTATAAAGGGTCTGAAGCGCATAAAGCTGCTGTTACAGGAGATACGGTTGGCGATCCGTTTAAAGATACTTCAGGACCATCAATGAACATTTTAATTAAACTAACTTGTTTAATTGGTTTAGTTATAGCGCCAATATTAGGCGGTCATGCCATTGAAGAAGGTGTAGCTATTGCTGAAAGTGTTGAGGTGGTTGAAGCGCAAGCAGGAAAAAAAGTATATGTCGATTTTATTATAGAATCTGATGATTTTGCTAAAGCAATCGTTAGTATTACCAATGTAAATGGCGATGATATTTCGAAGGAAGAATTAGTAATCTCTGGAACAAAATCAGAGGTAGATACTAAAATAGGGGAATTAAAAGCACAGTCCACACAGTTCAAAATGGATGTAACTGATGAAAGATCTATTAATGTGAAATAAATTCCTTAAATTTATATTATATAAACCACGTCTTAAGGCGTGGTTTTTTGTTTTACTAATGGTAAACGTTCTACAATTTAGTATTGGTTGTTCATGTTTTTTTTATAATTTTAGTAATTATGAACTCTGACGATTTAATAACTTTAGGTATTGCTTTTGGATTGGGGCTTTTAGTCGGTCTTCAACGTCAAAAAACGGATAATGAGATGGCAGGCGTTAGAACCTTCACACTAATCTCTGTTTTGGGTGTTTTAGCAGGATTTCTAACCCGCGATTATAATAATCCATTTATTTTGCCCATGCTCGGCCTAGCTATAGCTTCGATGCTTTTGGTAGCAAATGTTATTAAAATGAAGAAATTTGATGAAGCAGATGTCGGACAAACTACTGAAGTTGCCGCCTTACTAATGTTTGCTATTGGAGCCTATTTGGTCGTTGGAAATCAAACAATAGCCGTATTGGTTGGAGGAATGATGGCTGTTTTACTATATGTTAAAGAAAGACTTCATAATTTTATAGAGAATTTAAGTCAAAAAGACCTGTCTGCCATCATGACTTTAGCAGGTATTAGTTTAATAATACTTCCTATTCTTCCAAATAAAACATTTGGCCCTCTAAATGTGCTCAACCCAAGAAGTATTTGGCTTATGGTTACGCTTATAGTGGGTATAAGTGTGGTAGGTTATTTTATTTATAAAGTTGCAGGTAAAAAAGTGGGAATTATTTCCAACGGAATTTTGGGTGGATTAATTAGTAGTACGGCAACAACAGTTAGCTATGCTCGTAAAACCAAGGATAATAAAGATATTAGCAAGTTAGCCGTTTTTGTTATTACAATAGCATCTACTATTTCTTTGGTGCGCGTTTTAATTGAAGTGGGTGTGGTAATTCCTGAAAAATTAGGTCTGATGATTTTACCTATTGCCTCTGAAATTATTGTTTTAGTTATTATATGTGTACTATTATTTTATCGGATTAAGAAAAACAAATCTAATGACGAAATGCCTGAGCCTAGTAATCCTGCTCAATTTAAAAGTGCTTTAATTTTTGGACTTTTATATGGCGCTATTCTATTGGCAGTAGCTTTTACAAAAAAGCAATTTGGTAATAATGCTCTATATATTGTTTCTATTATCAGTGGTCTTACAGATGTGGATGCTATAACCTTATCTTTATCACAAATGATTAAAGGCCAACGCTTACAAGCAGATTTAGGTTGGAAACTTATTCTTTTAGCGTCTCTATCCAATTTGGTTTTTAAGGGCGTCATGGCAATAGTTCTAGGTGCTAAAGATATGGTTAAATGGCTCGTTTCAGCATTTGGCGTAGCATTGATAACTGGTTTATTAATTATTTGGCTTTGGCCAGAATCTTGGCACTTGTAATAATGGGTTGGTTAAAATATGATCCTTTCCAAATTATAACATTCCATAGCTACGGAAGCGATACCCATTTCTACCTGCGAGGTAGAGCGCTTGAAGATGAATCCATCAATCTGGAAGACAAAGGTTGGTTTAAACTGATTGTAAATACATTTAAACGCTTTGAAAGTGATGAAATTAAACAAGTTGACATAAATTTGAAACTTCCCAATAATCAGGTGTTAAAAACCAGAACAGATAATCATGGTTATTTCAAATGTGAAGAAACTTTCGAAAATTTAAGCGCATTAACAAACGAAGAAGGTTGGTTACCTATTGAAGTTTCATATAATGATGTTACCATTAAACGAAACATCACCAATGATAATCGGTTTCCAGCTGAAATATTAATTCCTAGTAAAAATTCGGAATTTGGCGTTATTAGTGATATTGATGATACCATTCTCCACACAGGTGTTGTTTCAACGCTAAAATGGCGTGTGTTATATAATACATTTTTACAAGGTGCTTTCAATCGCATTCCTTTAAAAGGTTCAGCCAAGTTTTATCACTTACTGCACCGTGGAACATCTGGTGAGAAGGCAAATCCTATATTTTATGTCAGTCATAGTCCATGGAATATGTATCGGTATTTAGAATTTTTTCTTAAGAAAAATGAATTCCCTAAAGGGCCTATTTTACTGCGTAGTATGAGCGCTATCTTCAATAAGAAAACAGACGAAAAACCGCAAAAGCAACAAGGAATTATTCATATCCTGAATGCGTATCCGAATTTGAAATTTATTTTAATTGGTGATGCTGGTGAACATGACGCGGATATTTATATAGAAATTGCAGAAAATTTCCCCAGTCGTATTTTGGCCATCTACTTACGAAGCGTTAAGCATAAAAAGAAAATGCTGCGTATTTCGGGGCTTTTTGAAAACTATAAAAAGATACCTGTTTTACTTGTTGAAAGCAGCAAACAAGCTGAAGAACATGCAAGATTACATGGTTTTATAAAATAAATTTCAAATTAAAAAAGCCCATGAATTTCGGCTTCAATTTTATTGATAATGGTTCCTAGGTCTTCTGGGTTGGCCACAAAATCCATATTATCTACATCAATAATCAGTAAATTACCTTTGTCATAACCTGTAATCCAGGCTTCGTAACGTTCGTTTAGGCGACTTAAATAATCAATACTAATCGTGTTTTCATAATCGCGACCGCGTTTATGAATTTGGCTTACTAAATTAGGAATCGAGCTACGCAAGTAAATCAATAAATCAGGTCCTTGAACAAAGGATTCCATTAAATCAAATAAGGAACGGTAATTTTCAAAATCTCGATTTGTCATTAAGCCCATAGCATGTAAATTGGGAGCAAAAATATGGGCATCTTCATAAATAGTTCGGTCCTGAATAATATCCTTACCGCTTTCTCTAATCTGATTGACTTGACGAAACCTACTGTTTAAGAAATATACCTGTAAATTAAAACTCCAACGTTCCATTTGGTTATAAAAATCATCTAAATACGGATTGTCTACAACATCCTCCAATTGCGGTTCCCATTTGTAATGCTTGGCTAATAATTTAGTAAGTGTGGTTTTTCCTGCGCCAATATTTCCGGCTACTGCAACATGCATATGCTTTAATTTTTTAGTTGGAATTCATGAAGAATTTTCGAATCGTAAATATACACTGTTTCACCCGTTACTAAAAACTGTTTTATTAACAAATTAGGAATATTAATTGGTGTGATTCCTTGTGTTTTATCATTTAAAAAAAAGAGGGTATCCTCTTTTTGAAGAATAATATCATCGTTTCTTTCTATCAGTTTGGTATAACCTGTATTCTTAACTTTAAATAATAAACTACCAAAATAGTTATACTTATAGATGTAATTGTCGGTTAATAGCCAGGCATAATTATAGTTACTAGTTAAAGATAGTGCATTAGAAACCACAGGCATGGTAGTAGCTCTGACGGATTTAGATTTGTAATCGTATAATTCTAAAAACTGGTTGTCTTGGTTAAAAATCCAAATGGTATTGTCATTTCCTAATGATACAAAGCTGACATTTTTATACGGCTGTGTTGTATTAAAATCAATTCGTAAAATTTCTGCTAACCTATTATCTAAAATAATAACGGTATTGAAATCTTTGTAGAACGTGATTAGTTTTAGCGGATTAAACACATCAACCGACGTCAGATTACCTAATTGAATATTACTGTAATTGATGATTTGGGCCCCTGTTTTTTTGTATAAAATATTATTCGCTTCGTAATATTGCGTTCCAAAATTATCAATACCAATAATGGTTTCTACGTTTATTGGAATTTTCAATTTGGTAATCGTAGCAATACTATCCTGCGAAAATACAGTTAGTGAGAATAAACCGATTATTAATGTAAGTCGTTTCATGAGGTTGAAAAGTACAAAAATCAAACCAGATATTGTGGATTAAATAGCTGTTTTAGGACAGATTAATTTTATGAAAACTTTAACAGTTTTAAGTTTTACGTTTCGGCTCTTTTAGAGTCTAATTGGAAACATTTAACGCTATTTTTAATAAAACATATATACTTTTCTCATGAATCAATTCTACAAATTTATTGCAGTAATCTGTTTAGTGGCAACAACCTCTACGTATAACTACGCACAGCAAGACTTTCAAGGCCAAGCCTATTACCAAACTAAAACCACTATGGATTTAGATAATTTTGGTAGAGGCCAAATGAGCGAACAGCAAAAAAAGCAAATCTCAGAACGTATGAAAAGCATGCTAGAAAAAACCTATGTACTCACATTTTCTCAAACAGAGTCAACCTATAAAGAAGAAGAAAAGCTAGAGGCTCCGGGAAGTGGAAGAGGTTTTGGAATGATGAGTAGTTTTACAGGTGGTGCGCAATACAAGAATATTAAGGACAAACAAATGCTTCAGGAACAGGAGTTTTTTGGAAAGCAATTTCTTGTTGTTGATGAATTAAAAGAATTGGAATGGGAATTAAGTGGTGAAACCAGACAGATAGGGCAATACATGTGTTTTAAGGCAACTGCGGTGAAAAAAGTGGATGAGTTTGATTGGACAAGTATGCGAAGAGGCGGTAGAGATAAAGAAAAGGAAGAAAAGGAAGAAAAAGAAAAAGAAACGGCTGAAACGGTAAAGGATTCAACTGAAACCGAATCTACGACTAAAAGCTTTATGGATGACATAGAAGTCCCAAAAGAAATAATAGTTACAGCTTGGTATACACCTCAAGTGCCTGTTAATAATGGTCCAGGTGAATATTGGGGGCTTCCAGGTCTTATTTTAGAAATTAATGCCGATAGGACTACCATGTTGTGCTCAAAAATTATCATGAACCCTTCGGATAAAGAAGAAATTAAAAAGCCAACTAAAGGCAAAGAAGTGACGCGCGATGAATACAATGCCATTGTGAAAGAAAAAATGGAAGAAATGCGCGAAATGTATGGCGGACGTGGTGGCCGTGGAGGCAGAGGTGGTCGCTAATTAACCCGATAAATAAATTTTATTTTAAAAAGTGCTCTTTACAATCGAAGAAATAGTAACCAACAAGTTAATTATTTTGTTTAATTTTAAATACAAAACATTAAACAAAAATGAAATGAAAACTATCTGCACACAGTTCGTCACACTTTTTTTTATAGGATTTATATCTGTAAAAACAACCGCTCAAAGTTTCCAAGGGAAGGCTTACTACTCCACAAAATCCAAAATGGAGTTAGGTAATTGGGGCGCTACTATGAGTGAAGCGCAAAAGAAACAGATTCAAGAACGTTTAAAAAACCGTTTGGAAAAAGTATATATTTTAGACTTCACTGTGGAAGCATCTCTGTACGATGAGGATGAAAAATTAGATGCTATTTCTGGAGCGACGGATTCATGGGGGAAAAATTTCGCGCCTGGTGAACTTTATAAAAACATAAAGACAAATACGTTATTGCAAAGTCAGGAATTTTATGGCAAACAGTTTTTAGTAAAGGATAAACTTCAAGAAATTGAATGGACATTAACAAATGACACCAAAAAAGTAGGCGAATATATCTGTATGAAAGCGGTTGCATTACTGCCATCGTCTGAATTATATTGGTATGATTTTTCTTGGGATCGTTTAAGAAATAATCAAGCCAACGATGAAACTAACGATTCAGATTCTACTAAAGTAAAACAAATAAAAATGACTCAAATTGAAGCTTGGTATACACCACAAATACCAGTTAGTCATGGACCTGGCGAATATTCAGGTTTACCAGGTTTGATTTTAGAAGTCAGTGCTGATAATACAACTATTTTGTGTTCAAAAATTGTGATGAATCCGCAAGAGAAATCGAAAATTGAGGCGCCAAGCAAAGGCAAAGAAGTGACAAAAAGTGAATATCAAAATATAGTAAAAAATAAAATGGCTGAAATGCGCGACATGTATAGTGGTCGTCGTGGACGCTAATTTTCAAAAGAAATTTAAACTAACAAACCAAAATTAATCTAATGAAACATGTACTAACGGCTATTTTACTTCTAGTAGGATGCGCCACTTTTTCCCAAGTAAAAATAGAAGGCGTAGTCAAAGATAGCGTCGGAAATCCGCTAGAATTAGCTAATGTTATTGCCATTAATCAACAAACTAATAAACTAGATGCTTATGGAATTACCAGTGAACAAGGTCGTTATAAGTTATCATTAGAAAAAAATACGGATTATAAAATTCAGGTGAGTTATATAGGTATGAAAACCTCTGATGCCAGTATTTCGACCAAAGAAGAAGCCATTACTAAAGATTTCACTTTGGAAAATGACAATGCATTAGATGAAGTTGAACTTATATATGAAATGCCTGTAACCGTAAAAGGCGATACGCTAATTTATAATGCGGATTCCTTTAACACAGGTACGGAACGTAAACTAGAAGATGTTCTAAAAAATTTACCAGGTGTAGAAATAAATGCCGATGGTCAAATAGAAGTAGAAGGCAAAGTGGTTTCTAAAGTCATGGTGGAAGGCAAAGATTTCTTTGATGGCGATTCTAAATTAGCCACTAAAAACATTCCTGCAAATGCGGTTGATAAAGTTCAAGTACTTAAAAATTTCGCCGAAGTTGGTCAGTTAAGTGGTGTGCAAAATAACCAAGATAATATTGCCATTAACATTAAATTAAAAGAAGGAAAAGAAGCGTTTTGGTTTGGTACCGTAACGGCTGGTGCTGGTGTAGCAGATGACAACGGCTTGTATTTAGCGCAACCTAAATTGTTTTATTACAGTCCCAAATACAGTGTAAATGTTATTGGTGATATGAATAATATTGGCGAATTAGCCTTTACACGTCGTGATTATTTTAATTTTTCTGGAGGGTTCAATCAACCTAGTCAAAGTAGTGGTACCAATATAAATTTAGGAAATAATAGTTTGGGCTTTTTATCGCTTCAAAATAATCGTGCTAAGGAAATCAATGCACGTTTTGGTGCAGCAAACTTTAGTTATTCGCCAAATGATAAATTGGACTTGAGTGGTTTTGGTATTTATACAGGAAACAAAATTCTACTTCAAGAAAATAATGATGTCATTTATACAGATCCAGAATTAGGCATTCCAGATGAACGCACGGAAAGTAATACTACCCAACGTAGTGATTTGGGTATGGTAAAATTAGCGGCTAAATATAAGCCCAATGCTAACAACCAATTGGACTATGAAATTTTGGGTCGTATGTCTCAAGAAACACAGGAACAAAATGTGTTTTCTACTGTTATTGGTGGTATTGCTCAAAATGAAGAAACAAATCCGTTTAGTATCAATCAGCGTTTAAACTACTATTATACCTTAGATGAAACCAATATTTTTGCTTTAGAAGTGCAACATTTATGGCAAGATGAAGATCCATTTTACAATGCACTTTTAAACAATGATCCGACTAATAATGACGATCTAATGAATGATCCGTATGATGATGCAGCCGAATTTTTAGGTATGGATCGTAATCAGTTTTCATATGATATTTCGCAGAACAAACGTGTTAAAACCAATCAAGTTGATGCAAAATTAGATTACTGGAATGTCTTGAATAATAAGAGTAATATAAATGTAACGTTTGGAACTATTTTTAGTAATCAAAAGTTTAACTCTGATATTTTTCAAACATTAGATAATGGCTCTATATTTAATAATCAACCAACAGGTAATAGTCCAATTAATGATACGGACTATACCTTTACCGATTTGTATGTTGGTTTACATTATCAATTGAAAGCGGGTATTTTCACCTTTACACCAGGAGTGTCTGCTCATGCTTACAGTGCGAAAAATAGTCAGTTTGGCGTGAATTACACGGATAATTTCTTTAGAGTTTTACCAGATTTTAACGCACGAGTTCAATTTAAAAAGAGTGAAAACTTGACATTTAATTACCGTATGCAAACCCAGTTTACAGATGTTAATCAACTAGCTCAAGGTTTAGTTTTAAATAACTACAATTCATTTTTTAATGGAAATCAAGAATTAGAAAGTTCCTTGGCTCATAATTTAAGTTTAAATTATTTTAGCTTCAACATGTTTAATTACACCAACGTATTTGCTAGACTAAGCTATACTAAAAACATAGATCAAATTCGGACGGCTTCTACATTCCAAGAAAATAGTGTTGTACGTGTTAGTGAGCCATTTAATTCAAATTTCGCAGATGAAACGTTCAACGTTTACGGTAGTTTTCAGCGTACATTTGGAAAATTACGTGCATCCGTCGATGGTAATTTCGTATATGATAAATATAATCAGTTTATTTCAACAAGCAATGATGTTGATAAGTTATCAAGATCAGTTAATGAAAAATATACTCAATCTTATGGTTTAAAATTACGTTCTAATTTTAGAGAGGCACCAAATTTTGAAATTAGCTATGATTATCGTATTCAATATAATAATCAAGGTCAAAGAATTTCAAAGTTTTTTACAAGTTCTCCAAAGTTAGGGTTTGATGCTTTACTATGGAAAACTGTAACTTTTAAAGCAGAATATCAATATACTAATTTACGAAATGAAGCAACTACACTAAATAGTTTTGATTTTTTAGACGCTTCCATTGCGTATCGCAAAGATGTAGATGCTAAATGGGAATTTGAATTAAAAGCGACAAACTTATTAAATACTCAATCACAAGCAAATACAAATGCTGGAGGTTTGTCTGTAAGCACTACAGAATATTTTATCCAACCAAGATTTGTAACTATGAGAGTGATTTATAGTCTTTAATATTATTTATACTATTATGGCATTGTACTTTGAACGCAAGCTGATTGTGCGCCAGAAGCCGTTGCTAAATTATAGTCAAAGTTTTCCCAAACCCAATCCTCAAAAATTTCAGGTGCACCATTTGGAATACTATTTAATTCATCTTCTAAACTCATAAGAGCTAAACCGACCATCCAATTGTACAAGTCATCACAATGGGTGGTTTGAATAGGAATAATTTCATCAACGCTTAAATAATTGATTTGATTAAAAGATATACTATTCGGTACATTTGGCGATGCATAGATACCTAATAAAAAAACGAAAGTAAAAAGTAAATTTTTCATAAATTTTGGTTTTAGTTGATGAATATAATGTTTTTTTGTTAAAGTTTTCAGAATTATTAGTTTAATCTGATTTTTATTGTGTAAATATTTGCTATTGACACTGCTAAAGAGTGAGGGATCATTTCCATTTAAATAATGAATTAAAAGCCACAAACTTATTGAATACACAATCGCAGTCTCAAGTTAATGCAGGTAGTTTGTCAGTCAGCACGAATGATTATTTCATTCAGCCACGTTTTGTAACATTACGCGTTATTTATAATTTATAATAAATAGCTTCTTTATATTTCTTTAAAAGAGACGTTAAGAATAACGTCTCTTTTTTTATGCGATATTTCAAAATTATTTTAACAGGCATTCTAACGGAAATTCAGTAATTTGTAAGTTATAATTTATCCTTAAAACCAGTCATAATGAAGAAAAATTTAAAATACGCATTAGCCACATTCGCGTTGTTATCCATTGGGATTACCCAAGCTCAAAACACGAATGCAGTTGTGGAAAGCATCGTTAAAGAAGCAACAGAAAATTCACAATTAGAACGATTAGCGCATGAAATGCTAGATGTTATTGGTCCGCGTTTAGTGGGAACACCACAAATGAAACAAGCTAATGATTGGGCTGTGGCGCAATATGGCAAGTGGAACATTTCGGCAAGAAATGAAAAATGGGGAGAGTGGCGCGCTTGGGAACGTGGAATTACACATATGTATATGATTTACCCTCGAGTGCAAACGTTGGACGGTATGCAGTTAGCATGGAATCCGAGTACAGGACCTGAAGGTGTGACTGCGGAAGTTATAACCCTACCAACCATTAAGGATTCTATGGAATTTAATAACTGGTTAACAAACGTGAAAGGTAAATTCGTTATGACGTCGATGTATCAAACTACAGGGCGTCCAGATTATAACTGGGAAGAGTTTGCAACTGAAGAATCTTTTGCAAACATGAAAAAAGAACGCGATTCCTTATCACGTGAATGGTATGACAATTTGAAACGTATGGGTTACAGTTCGCGAAGTATCAATCAAGCCTTGGAAGAAGCTGGTGCAGCTGGAATAATTACGTCGTATTGGTCTAAAGCATTTGGATCTAATAAAATATTCAGTGCAAGAACCGAAAAAATTCCAACTGTGGATATGGAATTAGAAGATTACACCATGTTATATCGTTTGGCTAAATATGGCAGTAAACCACAAGTGAAAATTGTAGCAGAATCAAAAGATTTAGGCGTGACAGATACCTATAATACCATTGCGGAAATTAAAGGAACTGAAATGCCAAATGAATATGTCATCATGTCTGCACATTTTGATTCTTGGGATGGAGGAACAGGCGCAACTGATAATGGAACGGGAACACTAGTGATGATGGAAGCCATGCGTATTCTAAAAGAAGTATATCCAAATCCAAAACGGACTATTTTAGTTGGTCATTGGGGCAGTGAGGAGCAAGGTTTAAATGGATCTCGTGCTTTTGTGGAAGATCATCCAGAAATAGTCAAAAATATTCAAGCGGTTTTTAATCAAGATAACGGAACAGGTCGTGTGGTAAATCTTTCAGGTGCTGGATTTTTACATGCTAACGAGTATTTAACCCGATGGTTAGATGCGGTTCCTAATAATATTTCTAAACATATTGAGACTAATTTTCCTGGTTCTCCAAGTGGTGGTGGATCTGATAATGCGTCGTTTTTAGCAGCTGGAGCACCATCATTTAACTTAAGTTCTTTAAATTGGTCCTATTGGAATTACACATGGCATACCAATAGAGATACCTATGATAAAATTGTTTTTGATGATGTAAGAAGCAACGCCATCTTAACAGCTATTTTAGTTTACATGGCTTGTGAAGATCCTAACAGAGCATCTACGAAAAAAATTGTCTTACCAATAGACTCTAAAACTGGTGAGCCAGGTAAGTGGCCTGAACCACGTACACCGCAACGTAAAGGAGGTATTGATGATTAATTAACTGTGAAACTACAGGAGTTTTTTCAATAATTATATTAGAAGTTGGTATTGAAAACTCATAATGATTGTTTAAGAAATTCATTGTGAGTTTTTTGTGTTTTGGCAGAAAAAATTTGATTAAAAACAAACGTATTTTAGCGAAAAAAACATAAAACTATAATATATTTGCTGTCGGTTTTGGGGAGATACTCAAGCGGCCAACGAGGGCAGACTGTAAATCTGCTGACTACGTCTTCGCAGGTTCGAATCCTGCTCTCCCCACTTTAACTCGAAAAATCCACACGTCCGTGTGGATTTTTCAATTATAGTTCCGTCCAATTATCCAAATCCAATGTCCAATCATAATCACCATATTCTATGCTGTACGCTTCGGTCGTATCTAGAATAGCGAATGATTTCAGTAAGTCTTTAATATCATCTTTACAACCAAAATCGCCACGAAACCATTTGAATAAAGGTGAAATAATAACGATTTTTTCATTCTTATTATAGGATGTTGTTTTCTTTAAATAATTTCTTGTACTCCTGTCAAATTGCTCCTCTAACTTTTCAGGCGAATAGATGGCAACAGGCGGACAATTTTTAGCGCCACAATTTAAAGCAAAATGGATGCGGTAATCGCGTTGATCCACGCGTAATTTACGCTCGAACTTATTGGGAAACCATTTACGAACAAATCCCATCCCTAGTTTCCATTGCGATTTTCTAATGATGCCATGTTCTACTTTATCAAAGGAAAGCATGTTGCCAGCAATAGCAATCTGATCCTTTTTAAAAAATGCACCACGATTCTCATATAATTCCGGGTTTTCTGATAAAATAATCTGGATATAAGCGTTGTAAATATTTACCCAAAAAGCCAACTTTTCCGAATCGGTTTTTAATCGTGATTCCAAAGCTTCTAAAGAGGTGTTTTTTAATTTTTCTTGAATACTTTTTGTTTCTTGATTATTCTTTATTTGGGTTAATAACTGTTCAGAAAGTGCGTTGAAATCGGATATGTTATCTGCATTATTTTGTGCTATTCCATTCATGGAAATAAACAAAATAGTCAAGACTAAAATTATATATTTAGATAAATTATTTTTCATAAGTTGGTTTTTTTTTGAAGATACATGTTTATAAATCTGTATCTAATAAATTTACGTATATTTCTTGAATATGGTTTTAAATCAGCACATATCTGTAGTTATACGTTTTAATTCCGCGTTTATTGCAACTTTCGGAAGGTTTTCATGTTGAAATCATAATCGCTTTATCTTCGGAATCTGATGATTTGGTACCAACAGAAACTTCTTTTGAAAACGTTTTAGTTGAAAAATGTGTATCGAAAGGTCGCGCCATTCAAATGAATCAAGCGGCTAAAAAAGCATCTGGTGATATTTTGGTTTTCCTTCATGCAGACGTTGTGCCACCAGAGTTGTTTTTCAAAAATATTCTGGAAACTGTAGCTTTAGGATTTGA